>NZ_CP111058.1 GCF_026250525.1 Chondrinema litorale | reverse complement strand
ACTGCTATAATATGAAGATATACTTGATACATCACCTGTGAAAGTGGTTGTCACATCATTTACTTCAAAAATGTAGCCGTCTGGCCAATAAGCTTGTGAATTCCCTGTACTTCCTGATCTTACCCCTGCTCTTATCTCGTACTGTCCTGCTACATCTACTGTAAAGCTAATTTCTACTTTGTCTCCATTATCATACAATCTTACTGCTTGACTGCCCGAATGGATCGCATAACTCTGGATCGCTATTGCATTTGAACCTGCATCTGTTATTACTGTATAATTATCTTCAGCTTCTATTAATAAAGTATCTACAGAAATCATATCAGTTGTAGCATTTGCTATAGAGCTATATACAGAACTTCCATCATCATTTACTGCTTTTACTCTGTAATAAACAGTTTGTCCTGATGATAACCCAGTGTGAGTATAAGTTGAATCTGTAAGTGTCGCTAATTCACTAAAACCACTTCCACTACTTGCGGAACTCTCTAATACATAACTTGTTGCTGCTGATGCACTGTCCCAACTTACTTGTATAGAACTACTGGATAGAGCACTTGCACTTAAGCCTATTGGAGTGGAAGGTAAAATTGATGCTGAAATTAAATCTAATGTTAAATAGTCGATTATCTCCCAACTAGAATTTGCTTCTACTGTTACCGTATTTGTGCCTGAGGTTAAATCGACTGTAGCTACCATCTCTCCCATATACGAGCCACCATAGGCACTGCTATAATATGAAGATATACTTGATACATCACCTGTGAAAGTGGTTGTCACATCATTTACTTCAAAAATGTAGCCGTCTGGCCAATAAGCTTGTGAATTCCCTGTACTTCCTGATCTTACCCCTGCTCTTATCTCGTACTGTCCTGCTACATCTACTGTAAAGCTAATTTCTACTTTGTCTCCATTATCATACAATCTTACTGCTTGACTGCCCGAATGGATCGCATAACTCTGGATCGCTATTGCATTTGAACCTGCATCTGTTATTACTGTATAATTATCTTCAGCTTCTATTAATAAAGTATCTACAGAAATCATATCAGTTGTAGCATTTGCTATAGAGCTATATACAGAACTTCCATCATCATTTACTGCTTTTACTCTGTAATAAACAGTTTGTCCTGATGATAACCCAGTGTGAGTATAAGTTGAATCTGTAAGTGTCGCTAATTCACTAAAACCACTTCCACTACTTGCGGAACTCTCTAATACATAACTTGTTGCTGCTGATGCACTGTCCCAACTTACTTGTATAGAACTACTGGATAGAGCACTTGCACTTAAGCCTATTGGAGTGGAAGGTAAAATTGATGCTGAAATTAAATCTAATGTTAAATAGTCGATTATCTCCCAACTAGAATTTGCTTCTACTGTTACCGTATTTGTGCCTGAGGTTAAATCGACTGTAGCTACCATCTCTCCCATATACGAGCCACCATAGGCACTGCTATAATATGAAGATATACTTGATACATCACCTGTGAAAGTGGTTGTCACATCATTTACCTCAAAGGTGTAACCATTTGGCCAGTAACCCTGTGAGTTTCCTGTTCCACCTGATCTTACTCCTGCTCTTATCTCATATTCTCCTGCTACATCTACTGTAAAGCTAATTTCTATCTTATCTCCATCATCGTATAATCTTACAGCCTGATTCCCAGAGTGTATATCATAACTTTGAATTGCTATTGCATTTGATCCTGTATCTGTTACTACTGTATAGTTATCTTCTGCTTCTATTAATACTAAAGTACTATCTATAGGTTCAACTTCAGTAGTTCCGCTTATTACACTACTATATGAAGAGCTGCCTGCAGTATTTACTGCTTTTACTCTATAATATACTGTTTGTCCTGATGCTAATCCTGTATGGGTATAAGTTAATCCTGTCAGAGTTGCTAATTCACTAAAACCACTTCCACTACTTGCTGAACTCTCTAATACATAACTTGTTGCTGCTGATACACTGTCCCAACTTACTTGTATAGAACTACTTGATAGAGCACTTGCTGACAAGCTTGATGGTGCAGCAGGTACAGTTGCTACATCTGAACAAAACAAGTTCACAGGTAAAATCGTGGAATCAATATTAGCACCCCATTCATTTGCTGTATCCCAACCAGTAATTGTATCACAACTTAACTCTCCACTTTTCCATGCATGATTGGGATCACCATTATATTTTGTGAAGTTTGATTGATTTCCACTAACTTCATAAGTAGTACAATCACCAGGATAATATACACCTATATAAATTCCTACATTTGTAAATGACTGTTGCTTACCATAAACTTTATTATCTATTATACTAATGTTATCACCACCTGCAATGCCTATCCCATATTGACCAGGATTTACTAAAATGTTATCTTTTACTAAAATGTAGTTTCCACCTCCATCTCCAGTCATAATTCCACCACCTGAAGGACTTGGTCCTCCACCTCTTAATTTATTACCAATTACTTGAATAGGATCACCAGCTACACCAGAAGATTTATATACACTAATTAAATCTTCTGGTGTGCTTTCATTCATAATACACTCTCCTACATTATAATTAATTTTATTTCCAGTACCTGTAATTTCATTAAACTGTACATGCTTACCATTTACATATCCATCACTACCTTGATATCCTAATGCATTAAGAAAACTATTATAACTAACATCTACGGTTTCTGAGCGCACTGCATATACACCAATACCATAATCTTCAAATACACAGTTTCTTATTGTAATGTTCTCACAATCTCGCATGTAAATAGCCCACTTCCATGCTGGACCTAACTTACAGTTTTCAATAATTATGTTTTTACATTTAACTAATTTAATACATTGCTCTGCAGCTGCAGTATCTACATTTGAAATATCTAATCCACTAATAGTTGTATCTTCTACATATGCCCAATCTATAGGGCTAGCAGGTGTTGTACTAAAATTACAGCTCTGGCTGTATGCACTTTGGGTTAAAGACAAAAAAGTGCTTATCCAAAATATAATTTGGAAAAGGTATTTAAGATTCATTCTTTGTAATTTAGTTTTGTTTAGATAATTTTATTTTGATTGATTACGGGAAGAAGCCAATTCATTAAACACAATATAAGCCACAGTATCTTTCAAAACTGAAAGACCGCATTTAATAAATTAACCAAATATAAGCAATATGACAGCAGCTATTCAAAGAATAATTACTCTGAATACTCTGTATATTTTAATGATCAGAAAAGATTTTTAGATAGTAAAAAAGAATTAATGATTAGGGGCTAATAAGTTTTTTTGAAGAAATTTTAAGGTTTTTAAATTGAACCTTAGGAAAATAATAAGTTGAAAAAAAAAGCTGGTAGTACATTAATTTGATCATGGATAACATGTATTTGTTGTTAATAATTTAATGATGTAATTATACTTACTACATTTAAATTTTCACATTTTTTAGTTAAAAAAATACAAAAAAATATACCTAATTTTATTTATTAATATTTAATTGCTTTAGTAAGCAATTAGATAGTATTTAAATAACATTTTATACATCATGCCAGAAGATAAATTAAGATACCCAATCGGAAAGTTTAAGTGGCCTAGAGAGCTTACAAATGAACTTCTTGCCGAACACATCGCAGATATTGAATCTTTTCCGGCTAGAATTAGAAAGGAAACAGCATCACTCTCTGACGAGCAATTAGATACTCCTTACAGAGAAGGTGGCTGGACGGTAAGGCAATTGGTAAACCATTGTTCAGATAGCCACATGAACAGCCTGATCCGTTTCAAATGGGCACTTACTGAAGACAAGCCAACTATTAAGGCCTATTATGAAGACCGTTGGGCAGAACTGGCAGACAGCAAAATACCTATCGAGCCGGCATTAAGTTTAATGGATGGATTACATGACCGTTGGGTTGTATTGCTTAAATCTCTCACTGATGAAGATTTGAATAAGAAATACATCCACCCAGAACATGGTAAAGAAATCAGGTTAGACAATACCATTGCCATGTATGCTTGGCATTGCAATCATCACTTGGCACACATAACCGAACTTAAAAAGCGTGAAGGTTGGTTATAGTTTGCATGTCATTTTACAAATAAAAAGTTAACCCTCAAAATGCCTCAAACAAAGAAAATACTAGCAATCTCTGGAAGTACTAATCTTGAGTCTTCCAGTACTTCATTATTAAAATACATCGCCAACACTTTTAAAGATCAGCTTGAAGTCGAAATCTTTGATGGTATCGATAAGCTTCCGCACTTTAACCCAATTCAATCTCAAATAAATACACCACAAGAAGTTTTGGCTTTTAGAGAAAAGATTAATCTGGCAGATGGGGTAATTTTCTGCACTCCTGAATATGTTTTCAGCTTACCCGGTAGCTTGAAAAACGCCATTGAATGGAATGTATCAACCACTGTATTTTCTAATAAACCAGTGGCAATAATTGTGGCTGCTGCATCTGGTGAAAAAGCTTTTGAATCACTTAAACTCATCTTAACTACCATAGAAGCGCAGGTAAACGAAGAGGCTACTTTGCTCATAAAAGGTGCGAAAGGTAAAATAGGTAAAAGTGGAGAGGTAGTCGATCAAGCTACTATTGAGCAAATTGATGATATAATGGATGCTTTTTGCCAGTGCATAGAAGATGAGAATCCGATTCCGACTAAATATCAATAAAAAATCATCACTCAAATTTTTTAAGATTTCACTTTGTAGATTCCAATGAGCAATCACTTGTAGTTTTTTTATATTTTAGTTTTCTGTTAATTTGAAGACTTTAACGAACTATCTGACAAATAAGAAATGCTCGAACTACAAAACCTGACAATCAACTACGGCAAACATTGCGTGATTGATCAGCTTAACTTACAACTGGAAACTGCAAAAATTCACGGTTTGGTGGGTTTCAATGGTTCTGGCAAAACAACCCTCATTCAAGCTTTATTTGGCACTAAAAAACCAAACGAGGGCAGCATCTTGCTCAACGGCAAAAAGCTAGATCATAACGAAATTGCCTATTTGCCTACTAGCAATTATTTCTATTCTTATATCACAGGTAGAGAATACCTCCGTTTATTTCCGCTAAAAAATCCACATTACAAACAGGAAATTTGGGAAGAATTGATGCATGTTCCGCTCGATGATTTAATCGAACATTATTCAACAGGAATGAAGAAAAAACTGGCTTTAATGGCTATATTAAAGTTAGATAAAAAAATAATTTTGTTGGATGAACCCTTTAACGGGCTCGACTTGGAATCGGGAAAAATTCTTAACCTACTACTAGACAGACTTGGAGAGAGAGGCAAAACAGTTTTAGTAACCTCACACATCATAGAAACACTCACTGCATCTTGCCATCAAATTCATCTCTTAGAAAAAGGCAAAATACAGAAAACCTTTAACCACGAACAATTCGACACAATCGAAAAAGAACTATTCGAGAAGTTTGTATCGAAAGCAAACGATATGCTCGATAACGCTATATAATTATTCTTTCATTACCCCTGAAACTATGACAAATAAAATTACTCAATTTCTATTTTTATGTTTTTTAGTAGCTTCACTTGCACCTGCAAAAGCTCAAAAATTAAAGCGCAATCAGATCGAAAGTTATGCAGATGCAGAACTGCCCAAAACAGTAGAAAATCTGATTACTTTTTTAAGCATTCCTAACGATGCGCAATACCCTGCAAACATTAAGAAAAACATCGAATGGTTAAATACCGAATTTAGCAACCGTGGTTTTGAGGTAGAACTACTTCCAACAGCGGGCGAAATTCCAATTATGTTGGCTTCTACCTCTTATAAAAAATCAGAGAAAACGGTTTTGATGTATTTTCACGCAGATGGACAGGCAATCGACACCACCAAATGGTTTCAACCACATCCGTACAAACCTGTATTAAAAGCACAAGACGAATCTGATAATTGGGAAATTATCGACTGGAATTCTTTAGACAGTGAGTTTAATGATGAATGGCGTGTATTCGGTAGATCAGCTTCTGATGCTAAAGGTCCGATAATCATGTTTCTTTCTGCTTTAGATGCCATGAAAGCGGCTAAGTTTACACCCGACTTTAACTTAAAAATTATTATAGATTTTGAAGAAGAGCAAGGCTCTCCAAATTTGCCAGCAGCGGTTACTACGCATAAAGACAAATTAGCCGCAGATATGTTAGTAATCTTCGATGGACCTCCTCACATTACTAATAAGCCAACTTTAACATTTGGCGCAAGAGGTATCTCAGATATTACGCTTACTACCTATGGGCCAAGAGTGCCACAGCATAGCGGACACTATGGAAACTATGCACCGAACCCGGCATTAAGGCTATCGAAACTTCTGGCTTCTATGAAAGACGAAGAAGGCAGAGTAACCATTCCCGGTTTTTACGATGGCATTACACTGGATGAAGAAACAAAGAAAATTCTAGGAGCTGTGCCTGATGATGAAGCCATGATCCAGAAAAAAATTGGCATTGCTGCTACTGATAAAGTGGGTAATAATTATCAGGAATCTATCCAATATCCATCTTTAAACATTAGAGGTTTGCAATGTGCATGGGTGGGTAAAGAAGCCAGAACCATTGTACCGGCAACGGCTACCGCAGAAATCGATATGAGATTGGTACCAGAATGCGATCCTGAAAAACTGATTTCACTAATAAAAAAACATATTGAATCGCAAGGTTTTTATATTACTTCTGGCGAGCCAACAGAAGAAGAGCGCATGAAATATCCGAAGATCGTTGCATTTAAATACAGTGTTTCATATGCCGCTTTCAGAACAGATTTTAACTCAGAAATCGGAAACTGGCTGAGCAATGCTTATGTTAACCTCTTTGGTGAAGAACCTGTTAAAATTAGAATTTCGGGTGGTTCAATTCCAATTTCACCCTTTGTAGCTACCCTGGATGTACCAGCAGTTACAGTGCCTAATGTAAATCCAGACAACAACCAGCATAGCCCAAATGAAAATTTGAGACTAGGCAACCTAAAGCGTGGAGTGCGAACTTGTCTGGCCATACTTGCACAGAAGTTCGATTAGATTGTAAATTGCAATATGAATAAATTCAAGATACAGGAGCTGAGAGAAGCCTTTGAAAAAGAAGCTACAGAAGTGGAAGGGGTAGAATGCTGGTCTGCCAGAGAACTACAAAAACTACTGGGCTATAAGGAGTGGCGAAAGTTTGAAGGCACCATTAAAAAAGCTGAAGAAGCTTGTAAAAACAGCGCTGAGAGTGTTACAGCACATTTTGTCGGCGTAGACAAAACATCACAAATGCCTCGCGGTGGAGAGCGAATTATCAAAGATTACCTGTTGAGTAGGTATGCCTGTTATCTTGTTGCACAAAACGGAGACCCTAGAAAAGAAGAGATTGCTTTCGCCCAAAGTTATTTTGCTTTGCAAACGCGCAAACACGAATTACTAGAAGAGCGAATTAAAATTACAGAAAGAATTACAGCCCTAAAAGAACTGGAAGAGAGCAAAGGCACTTTGCAAAATGCTATTTTTCAGCGGGGGATTGATGAACAGGGTTTCCGTGAAATTGCTGAAGCGGGTGACTCCGAATTGTTTAATATGTCGAATGCTGAGTTGAGGGAGAAAATGAATATTCCTGAGGGGAGAGAAGTTGAAGATTTTTTACCTAAAATCACTTTAGCAGCCAAGAACTTTTCTAACCTCATTACAGAAGCAAACATCAACCAAAAAGACTTGCAGAGCCAAGATGAAATTACAGAAGAGCATCAGCAAGCAAACCGAAGCATCAGAAACACTTTAAACGAAAACAACATTCGCCCAGAAGACTTGCCACCAGAAGAAGACATTCGAGAATCTAGAAAGAAATTGAAGGATTGAAGTTCGTCTTAATGAAAGAGGAGAAATGACGTTAAAAATCAGAATTTAAAAGCTTTTTGTAAATAACCTTAATTCTGATGAAGCCTAAAATACTACAAGTTCGAGGTGTGGCAGTAGAGAAAACTTATCCATCAATAAATGATGATCTCCGAAACGATTTTATATCTGATCTTATTCTGATAGAAGAACTGGATTTTTGTTCAGCTTATAAGACTAATAAACGGGGATGTCACTACGATATATTTCTAGGAGAGCAAGGTACTATAATATTTCGCCCTTTTCATTTTGTTGATGGCTTAGATGATTTTTGTTCGTTCAATCTTGAAAAATTTTCCAATGCAAATAAACATGCTATGGAATTTTACCAGTGGTCAAGCAAAAGAGAAAGTAAAATAGAACTTTGGTTAAACAGCCAACATCTTGTAACTGCTGCTCAAAAAAAGATGATAAGAGCTCATGGCAATAAAAGTTTGGTGAGAAATAAAGATGTTTATGAAACTGCCAACTATTATCTAAGACAAATTGCAGGAATAACTGTAGAAGACCTTACTGATCAACATAAAATTTACAGATGTGTTTCATCTTTCAATAAATCGAAATACTTGCCTTAACGAAAAAAATGATTAGTCTCCGCCCTTCATCACACTTAAATTGTAATAAAGAATTTTTAATACTATTTTTCAAGTGTCATTTTTTAAACCCCACTAAATAACAAACCAAAAATGAAGACACCTTTAGTTGATCCACAGTATTTACAGAGCATCATTAACGATTCGGATTTGATTATTCTTGATGCAAGTATGAAAGACAATAAGGCAGGAATAACCACTGACTTAGCGAATATTCATATTAAAAGTGCTCGTTTGTTTGATTTAAAAAATGATTTTAGCGCCCCTAAAAGTGCTTTTCCTAATACATTACCACAACCGCAAGATTTTGAAGCAGCTTGTCAAAAACTGGGAATCAATGCAAATAGCAAAATTGTGGTGTACGACAATCTTGGTGTTTATTCTAGCCCGAGAGTTTGGTGGATGTTTAAAATAATGGGGCACAAAAATGTAGCTGTATTAGATGGTGGTTTGCCTGCATGGATTGAAGCCGGTTATGAAACTGAAACCATCACTGAGAAGACTTTTGAAGCAGGAGATTTTAAAGCAAGCTTCTATCCTGAAATGGTAAAAGATACTGGGTTTGTATTAAGCAATATCGATGATAAAAGTAGTATCGTAATCGATGCCCGCTCAGAAGGCAGATTTATCGGAACATCACCAGAACCTAGAAAAGGTTTGTCTAGCGGCCACATTCCTAACTCTTGTAATTTGCCTTTTAGCAAAGTTCTCGACAATGGGAAATATAAACCTGTAGAAGAATTAAAAAACATATTTAAAGACTTAAATCTAGATGAGCGCCCACTGGTTTTTTCATGCGGTTCGGGTTTAACAGCTTGCATTATTCTATTGGCTAGCGAATTGGTAAACGAAAATAAAACAGCCGTTTACGATGGCTCATGGACAGAATGGGCACTCACCGAAAACATGCCGATTGATAAAGTGGAGGAGTAAAACTACTTCACTTCTTTTTTCAGGTCGGCGTAACTAATTAGTTTGATGCCTTTTTCTGCAATAACTTTTTTCACCTGCTCGCTCGTCCAGCAGGTGGTTACTCCTGCCCTATCGGTTGCTACATCGTTATAACCAATGTGGTTCACACCTCTTAATTCTTCCACATCATATCCCGGATGGTCTACAAACAAGTAAGTATTTCCCGCTTCCAGACCATTCAACATGGCAATAAAACTCTCAATTTTTTGCTCAGCCGTAGCTTTTTCGCCTTGGTAACTCGCACGCTTTACGCCCATATCCTCAGGAAAGATAGCTATACCATATTCATCAGCAAGTTTTTTACTTAAAGCCTTTACCTCTTCATCCATACCGGTACAACCCATGTGTGCAGTAAAATGAGAGATTCTTGGAATGTGTCGCATAGCAGTCTCAATTTGAGCGCGCAATTCCTTTTCAATATCTTCAATTTTCCAATCTGTACCTTTTATCGCCTGATCTTCACCATAATTTTTGTTAGGCCAGATCATCGGGAAAAAATAGCCATCTTCATCTGTAATAGAAGATTTTCCTGTTAGTGGTCTCCATTTTACATTAGACCATTCACTAGTTAAAGCAATATGTATCCCCACATCTAAATCTGGATTTTCGTTGCAAAGTTTTACTGCTTCTGGAAACCAAGGTACTGCTACCATAATTTCAACCGTAGTCATTATTCCATTTTTCCAGCAATCTACAATTGCGTGATTAGCTGCATGCGAAAAGCCCATATCATCACCACGAACAATCAGTTTTATATCCTGCTGCTGCGCGCAGGCACTTAAACCCCAAGCTAAAACCAGAATTACAGACAGTATCTTTCTCATTAGCTTATATTTTAATGATCTGGCAATTTACAATTTGCTCTACTAAAAGGTATCGGGTACTATCCTGAATTACTTAATAAACAGGCATAAATCCATACTAGCAAGTTAAAAAAACAGCTTCAAGCATAACAGCGTGCAAATGACGGATTTTTTTCATTAACTTTAGTAGATACGTACATTAACTAACATAACTAAGTAATGAAAATGAAAGGCTTTTTCCCTCAAAGGAGTCTAATTTGGGGAAGTAGTATTTTATATATTGGAATGATATTGTTGGCAATTATTTCTGAAAGTTGCCAAAAAGGTGAGGTTGAGTTCTCTCCTGAAATTACCAGCCGCCTACCTGAAAAAATAGATTATAACCTCCACGTAAAACCACTCTTATCTGATCGATGCTTTGCCTGCCACGGACCAGATAAAAACTCTCGAAAAGCAGATCTGAGATTAGATACCGAAGAAGGAGCCAGGATGGCAATGGGAGATGATAAAGATCACTATGCCATCGTAAAAGGAAAGCCACATAAGAGTGAAGTTTTTAATAGAATTTTTACGGATGATGCTGAATTGATGATGCCTCCACCAGAATCTAATTTGAAACTAGACGAATACGAAAAGGCATTAATTACCCGCTGGATCGAACAAGGTGCAGAGTACAAACCGCACTGGTCTTTTATTCCACCAGAAAAGGACAAACTACCTGAGGTACAAGAAAAAGAATGGGCACAAAACGAGATCGACAATTTTATTCTCGCAAATCTCGAAAAAGAAAACATTGCTCATGCACCAAAAGCCAGTAAAGAAACACTCATCCGCAGAGTCGCTTTTGACCTTACCGGATTGCCCCCAACATTAGAAGAAATCGATTCTTTTTTAGAAGATAAATCTGACAATGCTTATGAGAAAATGGTAGATCACTTTCTCGCATCTCCCCACTATGGAGAAAGATTAGCTACAGAATGGCTCGATATTGCCCGATATGCAGATTCTCATGGTTATCAAGATGATGGTATGCGGAATATGTGGCCTTGGCGAGATTGGGTTATTGAAAAGTTCAATCAAAATCTGCCAATGGATACTTTTATCACTTGGCAACTGGCAGGAGATTTACTACCGAACCCGAATAAAGAGCAATTGCTGGCTACGGGCTTTAACAGGAACCACATGCAAAGTCAAGAAGGTGGAATCGTTTCTGAAGAATATCGGGTAGAATATGTTGCAGATAGAACCCAGACTTTCGGCAAAGCATTTTTAGGTTTAACCATTGAATGTGCCCGCTGCCACGACCATAAATACGATCCAGTTTCTCAGGAAGAGTACTTCAAACTTTTCGGCTTTTTTAATAGTGTGAATGAGAGTGGGCAAATTCCTTATACTGGAGAAGCCAGTCCAACCTTGATTCTGAACAGTCCACAAGCAGAAGATTCTTTAGCAGCAATAAAAGCACATATTGCCACACTTGAGCAAGAACTCAATCCATCAAAAATTAGCTATCTAGATGGTTTTGAAAAATGGCTTTCCAGTGCCAAACAAAACATGTATAAAATTAAGTGGGAGGACGAAATTGGATCTTATTCTTTTGATGAAACATCGGGAGAAGAAAACAGAATGTTACTAAACAAAGCTGATAAAAAAGAACCTGCAAAATTAGCCGGTGCAATAGAAGATTTACCCATTCAAACCGAAGGTAAATCTGGAAAAGGGCTAGAGTTAAAAGGAGACAGCCACATTGATTTTGGAAGAAGAATTGGATTTTTTGAGAAGAATGAGCCTTTCTCAATTTCTTTATGGGTTAAAATCTTAAAAGAAGGTGTACATGGGCCAATTATCACTCGCTCTGGTGGTTTGATGAATGGCAATCGCGGTTTCGATTTATTGCTGAAGAAAAACGGTATACTCACAGCTAGCATCAATCATACATTTCCGGCAAATAGTATTGCAGTAGAAACCACAGATTCTTTAAAACCCAATGAGTGGTACCAACTCGCCATGACATGGGATGGTTCTGGTAGAGCAGAAGGATTTAAGCTTTATCATAATGGCAAAACACTTCCTACAAAAGTGATGGTAGACAATCTTGAAAGTAGCATTCTACATTATGGAAAGAAAAAAGAAAATTGGGGTGGAATGGGCAGCCTCAGCATTGGCAGACAAGCCGAAGAAACCCTGTCTGATGTAGTTGCAGATGAATGCCATGTATTTGCGAGAGAGCTTACTTTATTAGAAATTGAAAAATTATTCACTGGAGTTGAAGACACAAAAGACCCTTTAAAATCAATCCTTACAAAAGAAACCTTAAATACATCAGATAAAGACAAGCTGTATGCTTACTACTTACAACATTTCGATAAATCATATCAAAACAACTTAAAAGATTTAAAAGTATTAAGGGCAGAGCAAACCAGAATTTCTACCGATCAGCAGGAAGTGATGATTATGCGCGACCTGCCTAAACCTAGAAAAACGTATATACTCGATCGTGGTGCTTATGATTCTCCAACTACAGAAGTGCAACCCGGCACGCCTTCTTATGTATTAAATTATCCTGAAAACCTGCCTAAAAACAGATTAGGTTTAGTAAAATGGACTTTTAACCCAGAAAACCCATTGCCTGCCAGAGTTTTAATTAACCGCTACTGGCAAATGATTTTCGGCAAAGGTTTGGTGCCTACCTCAGACGATTTTGGCAACCAGGGAGATTTGCCAAAATACCCAGAACTGCTCGACTGGATGGCTGTAACTTTTAGAGAATCAGGCTGGGATTTAAAAGCTATGCTCAAATTGATGGTGATGTCGGCTACTTATCAGCAATCATCTTTCACCACAAAAGAGTTAAGAGAAAAAGATCCAGATAACCTTTTACTAGCTAGAGCACCGGCTTACAGAATGTCTGCCGAAATGGTAAGAGACAATGCCTTAAAAGCAAGTGGATTATTGAATGACACCATAGGAGGACCATCAGTAAAACCTTATCAACCGGCAGGTTTATGGAAACAATTAGCCACAAGAAATGCCACAGTATACATTCCCGATCATGGAAGTAAATTGTACAGAAGAAGTATGTACACCATTTGGAAGCGAACAACTCCTCCCCCATCTATGATCAGTTTTGATGCTGCCGAAAGGAATTTCTGTACCGTAAAAAGGCAAAAAACCAGTACTCCACTGCAATCTTTGGTGTTACTCAACGACCCTCAGTTTGTAGAAGCCAGCCGAATAATTGCCGAAAGAATGATGAAAGAAAGTGATGAAAAAATTGAAAACCAGATTCAACTCGGTTTTCGATTACTTACTGGCAGAAAAGCCGGTTCTGATGAAATGAGCATTTTAGCCAGGTTATACGAAGCAGAACTTGAAGCTTTTAAAAGCGGAGAAAGCAATGCCAATGAATTACTGGCAACTGGAGAAAAAGCAAGAGATAAATCACTAGATACTAACGAGCTAGCAGCACTTACTATGGTGGCAAGCACGCTCATGAATTTCGACGAAACAGTATTTAAGCGCTAAAGAAACTCAATAAATATGAAATCTGAACAAGACAATCTGCAAAAGAAAGTTGCTTCCAGAATGAACCGCAGGTATTTTCTGTCTAAAACCAGTTTGGGGATTGGTAGTGCTGCACTCGCATCATTATTAAAACCATTAGGCGGTTTTGCAGAAAATACTGGCTCAAACACTGGTTTGTCTGGTGGGGGTATTTTAGGCAAACCACATTTCACCCCAAAAGCAAAACGAGTGATTTATCTCTTCCAAAGTGGTGGACCATCGCAACTCGATTTATTCGACTACAAACCTATCTTGCAAAAACGAAATGGCGAAGAGTTACCGGGATCAGTTCGTGGCGAACAAAGATTAACAGGGATGACAGCCTTTCAGAAATCTTTCCCAATGGCAGGTGCTCAGTTTTCTTTTAAGCAACAAGGCAGCAATGGTATGTGGATGAGTGAACTAATGCCTTACACCAGTGAAATGGTGGATGATCTTTGCTTTGTGCGTTCATTGCATACCGAAGCTATCAATCATGACCCAGCAATTACCTTTTTTCAAACAGGTTCGCAACAAGCAGGCAGACCTTGTATTGGCTCTTGGCTTAGCTACGGCTTGGGCAGTGATAATGAAAACTTGCCATCATTTTGTGTGCTACTTTCAAGAGGTTTAGAAGGTGGTCAGCCTCTGTATTCTCGACTTTGGGGTAATGGTTTTCTTCCATCTTTGCATCAAGGAGTGCAATTTCGATCTGGTAAAGACCCAGTTTTATATCTCAACGATCCTGCTGGTATGAGCAAAACCAGTCGCAGAAGAATGTTAGATGCTTTGGGGGAATTGCACACTTTACAATATCAAAAAATTCTTGACCCAGAAATAGATTCTCGCATTGCCCAATACGAAATGGCTTACCATATGCAAACATCTGTTCCAGAAACTATGGATATCTCCAATGAGCCTGACTACATCTACGATATGTACGGAGAAGATTCGAGGAAACCGGGTTCTTTTGCGGCCAATTGCCTTCTTGCTAGAAGGTTGATTGAGAAAGATGTAAAGTTTGTTCAGCTCTACCATCAAGGTTGGGATCAGCATGGTAATTTGCCAAAAGACATTAAAGCCATGGCTAAAAGTACCGATCAGGCATCGGCTGCACTGGTAAAAGACTTAAAGCAAAGAGGTTTATTAGACGATACATTGGTGATTTGGGGCGGTGAATTTGGGCGTACGAATTACTCTCAAGGCAAGCTTACCAAAACTAATTATGGTCGCGATCATCACCCTAGATGTTTTACTGCTTGGATGGCCGGAGGCGGCACAAAAGCTGGCTTAGTCTATGGCTCTACAGATGAGTTTGGTTACAACATCGCAGAAAGCCCTGTGCATGTACATGACTTTCAAGCGACCTTAATGCATCTACTTGGGGTAGATCATGAAAAACTCACCTTTAAGCATCAAGGGAGAAGGTATCGATTAACAGATGTACACGGAGAAGTAGTAAAAGACATAATTGCCTAACATTCAAAATTTCAAATACTGAATTTAAAAATATGAAAATACTAACAAACAGAAGAAAAGTACTAAAAGGAGCTGCCGTAGTCGGAGCAGGTTTA
The DNA here is from genome assembly GCF_026250525.1 of Chondrinema litorale. GTDB lineage: Bacteria > Bacteroidota > Bacteroidia > Cytophagales > Flammeovirgaceae > Chondrinema > Chondrinema litorale. Next base: position 137,166 of record NZ_CP111058.1, on the reverse strand, counting down.
TTAGCATCACCAAGCTATTCTTTCAACATTTTAAAGAATAGAAAAAGTGATAGTAAAATTTTGGGGCATGGCAATATGCAATACAAAATTGATAAAGAATGGGGAACACAAGACCCATCAAAAATCCCTGTAAAAGACTGCCATGAAATGGTTCAGGATGCTAAGGGAAGGCTTATTCTCCTTACAAATGAGACTAAGAACAATGTATTGATTTACGATAAATCTGGCAAGGTACTTTCAACTTGGGGAGATGCTTTTCCCGGAGCACATGGTTTGACGCTTGCCAATGAAAATGATGAAGAATTTCTTTTTATAACCGATACCGATAGGCATCAAATATTTAAAACTACGATGGATGGCAAGGTTTTAATGAAACTAGATTATCCTCGTGAAACTGGTGTTTACGATTATCCGGGACAGTACAAACCAACAGAAATTGCAGTGGCACCTAACGGAGATTTTTATGTCGCTGATGGTTACGGACTCGACTATGTAATTCAATACAATGCGAAAGGTGAATACATTAGGCATTTTGCAGGCAAAGGAGATGGAGAAGATCAGGTTAAAAATGCTCACGGTGTCTGTGTTGATTCTCGTTCGGGAGAGCCTTGTTTGTTGGTTACATCTCGCCAAATGCAGGAGTTTAAAAGATACACGCTTGATGGAAAATACATCGAAACAATCAAAACCCCCGGCGCATGGATTTGCCGCCCTGTTATAGCCGGAGATTACTTATATTTTGCTGTTATTGTGAATAAATCGTGGGATTATTACGATGGCTTTGTGCTCATTATGGACAAAGATTACAAAGTAGTTTCTGCTCCGGGCGGCATTTCTCCTTCCTATTCTGGAAGTACTCTAAATGAATTGAAAACAGAAGGAACTTGGTTTATGAATCCGCATGATGTCTGTGTGGATGATGAAGGAAATCTGTATATTCCGCAATGGAATTCAGGCAAGACCTATCCTGTAAAACTCGAAAAAGTTTGAGGAAACTTAGATTCTGGCTTGTATAAATTTCTAATTTAAGAGTATGCTATTATACATTTTTACAGATATTGTTCTGTTTTTCGGGCGATTTCATCCTTTGGTAGTGCACCTACCTATTGGCTTTTTGTTGCTTGCTGGCATTATGGAGTTGGTTTCAAAAAAGCCTAAATATAAAGCTTTGCAAGATGCCATTCCTTTTACACTTTTACTTGGAGCCATCAGTGCTTTTGTGGCTTGTATGTTTGGCTTTATGCTTTCTACAGATGGAGGCTACAATATGGAAACGCTCAACTTACACCAGTGGATGGGAATTTTGCTCACCATAGCTGCGGCAACAGCCTATCTCATCAAAACTAATTTACTGGAACTTCCTCCCAAAGCTTACCTTGGTATATTGGTTACCACAATGGCTTTAATTGGAGTTACTGGGCATTTAGGGGGGAACCTAACACATGGTTCTACTTACCTCACGCAACATTTACCAGACCCTGTTAAAAAGATCGCGGGTATAGAAGTTCAGGAAGTGTATGAGAGAAGAGAGATTAAAAACTTAGACTCTGCACTGGTTTTTAATGATGTGATTTTGCCTATGATGAAAATGCGATGTACAAGCTGCCATAACGAAGATAAAATGAAGGGTGATTTATTACTCACTTCTTTTGATGGTATGATGAAAGGTGGTAAAGAAGGAAATACAATCGTTTCTGGTGACCCAATTAAGAGTGAATTGTATCACAGAATTACCCTTAGCCATTCTGATGATGACTTTATGCCTCCGGAAGGTAAAACTCCCCTAAGCGAAGATCAGGTTGAAATTATTAAGTGGTGGATTGAAAATGGAGCTGAGAATGAAAAGTTTATTTCGGAAGTTGATCTAACAGAAGAACAACGCAAACTAATAGCCATTGAAGTAGGTGTTGAGCCAGAGCAAGGTGCTACTGTTTTGCCTGCGACGAATGTTGCCAAAGCATCTGATGAAACTATTAACCAAGTAAGTAACAAAGGCTTTTATGTAGCGCAAATTGCCGAAGATGTGCCATTTGTAGATGTAAGAGGATATGCTGGAAAATTAGAGATAAATGAGCTTTTACAGATTAAAGAGCAAGTATTATGGCTCAATTTATCAGAAACAGGAATTACAGATGATGCACTGGAAGTAGTTGCACAACTGCCAAACTTAATGCGATTGAGAATTGAAAAGAATTCTATAACTGATGATGGACTTAAACACCTTGGAAATTTACAGTATTTAGAATACTTAAATCTATATGGAACACAAGTGACAGACAATGGCTTAAAGCATCTAGAACAACTAAGCAAACTAAAAAAATTATATCTTTGGCAAACATCTGTGAGTGATGAAGCAATTGAGCAATTGAAGACAAAATTGCCTAACTTAACTGTGATAAAAGGTACAATTGACACAGATGCGCAAAAGAGCTAAAAGCCTATGGAAGATGAACTTTCTCCAGCCAGATTACTGCATGCACTCTCACCTTTAAGTGAAGATTTAATACAACAACTTGACGAAAACTGGCAGCAAGAAAAGAAGCTTAACTCATATGAATTTCTTGTGAAAAAAGGGCAAAAAGAATCGTATTTGTACTTTATTAAAAGTGGTTCAATACGCATTTTTTATCCTGATGAGGCCAAAGAGATTTGTGTGGGTTTCGGCCATCCCGGAGAGTTGATCAGTTCTTTCCCTTCATTTATTAAGAATCTGCCTTCTACTTTTTGTATACAGGCACTTAGAAAAACTACGCTCACCAGAATAAGTCGAGAGAAGTTTTTTGAGCTGCTAAATGCAAATTACGATCTGGAAAAATGCTGGCGAATTTTATTGGAACAGGCTTTAATTGGTAGAATTGAACGAGAAGCCGAAATGCTAAACGGTAATCCAGAAGAAAGAATTAATAGATTATTAGAAAGGAGCCCTCATGTATTTCAGAATATTCCATTTAAGTACATTGCTTCTTATCTGGGAATGACTCCCGAAACGTTGAGCCGTAAACTCAATTCTTGATTTGAATCAAGGTGAGGTGCTAACATGCAGGCTAATTTTGAGAAAAAAGAAATCATGAATAAAAATTCTTATACTCAAGTTTACTCAAATATTAGTCAAAAAGACTTGCTCAAAATATTAAATGATCAGGTTGAAGAGCAACTCTATACGGTTAAAAATGAGTTTTTAGAACTTAGTGATGAAAGTCTATTAGCAAGACCAGAAGCTTCAAAATGGAACATTCTCGAATGTATTGAACATTTAAATCGATATTGTGCTTTTTACATTCCTCACATTGAAATTGTTACTAATCAAAATGAAAAATCAGGCAAAAACTTCCAATCTGGTTGGTTGGGAACAAAGTTTACTCAGATGATGTCTCCTGAAAATATCAAACCTCAAAAAACAGTCAAACATATGGATACAAGTGATGCTTTGGTTAACAAAAACACTTTGCTCGTTTTTATAGCTTGGCAACAACGCTTATTTAAGGCAATAAATGAGCTTAAAAATACCGACTTAAATAAGAGGAAAATTCCCGTTGAGTTTTTTAAAATGTTGAAATTAAAAACAGGAGATATTCTACAATTTTTAATAATGCATCAACAAAGACATATCCTTCAAGCCTTGGATAAAAAGGATAAACTGAAATCCAGTGAAGTTCAAATAAATATCTAGTTTAATTAGCCTTTAATATTGAAAGCCTGCAAAATAAGCAGGCTTTTATTTTTTCTATCAGCCAAGTACCTGTACCTTTCGATAATTCCTTCTTTTTGAACCTTACGTCTAAAAAAATCCGCTTTTATTAAAAAAAGAAATAAACAAATTGTATTTTTCTCAGAAGGAAGATGAGAACTTAAATACATACAAAATGTTTGAAAAATTTATTTACAAATTAAACTTACCTCCGGGTATAACAGCCTTTTTACAACGCACAAGACTCATCACGCTCATTTTAGCAATTATCATTACGCTGTGGAGCATGATTTTTCAGGTAGGAACTGAAGAAGTAGGTGTAATTACCCGATTTGGCAAATATGTTCGTACAGTTGAACCCGGACTTAATTTAAAAATTCCTTTTACTGAAGATGTGTATAAGGTACCCGTTGAAAGGCAGCAAAAACTGGAATTTGGATTCCGGACTGTTTCAGCTGGAGTCAATTCTGAATATACAAGACAAGGAGCCAAAGATGAATCGCTTATGCTTACTGGTGATCTCAACTTAGCCGATGTAGAGTGGGTAGTACAATATAGAATTGATAATGCTTATAATTATTTATTTAAAGTAAGAAACCCAGAAACTACTATGCGCGACATCTCTGAGGCAGCGATGAGACAAGTTGTTGGAGATAGAACAGTAAATGAAGTGCTTACTACTGGACGTACAGAAATAGGTGGAAAACTAGAAGAACTTATTCAAAATATTTGTAATGATTACAATATGGGGATAAAAATAGAACAAGTAGTTCTTCAAGATGTAAACCCACCAGACCCAGTAAAAGCCGCATTTAACGCAGTAAATGAAGCACAACAAGAAAAAGAGACTCTTATAAATCAGGCAAAATCTGAATACAATAAGGTTATTCCACGAGCTAGTGGACAAGCAGAAGAGACTATTCAAAAAGCAGAAGGTTATGCTACCGAAAGAGTTAACCGAGCAAAAGGGGAAGTTGCCCGCTTTAATGAATTATATAACGAATATATAAAAGCTACTGAAGTAACTAAAAGACGGATCTACTTGGAAACTATGTCTGAAATTCTACCACGTTTAGGCAATATTGTTATTACAGATCAGGAAGGCAACAATGTAGTTCCTCTTTTACAAATGGGATTAAAAAACTCTCAAAACTCAAATTCTCAGAGCAATGAATAAGATAGTTATCATAGTCGTGATATTACTACTTTTGATAATATCACAAAGCACATATATAATAGATGAAAAGCAACAGGCAGTTGTTACTCAATTTGGCCGGCCAGTTGGCGAAGCAATTACCACCCCAGGTATCAACTTTAAGATGCCTTTTATCCATAAAATAAATTACTTTGAAAAAAGGTATATGGAATGGGATGGCGATCCAAATCAAGTACCAACCAAGGACAAAAAATTTATTTTTGTAGATACTTATGCCAGATGGCAAATTACCGATCCTTTACAGTTTTTTAAACGACTTACCAATGAAAGAGGCGCTCAATCGCGTCTTGATGATATACTAGATGGTGAAACCAGAAATTTTATAGCAAATAATAATATTGAAGAGGCTGTAAGAAGTTCAAACAGAAAGCCTGTTGTACTTGATACACTCAGTGAAGTTTTTGGAGACTCTCTTCTCAGAATTGAAGTAGGTAGACAGCGAATTCAAGATTTAATTCTGGCATCTGCCAACAAGCAAACAACTGATTTAGGTATAGAAATTCTTGATTTTCGTTTTAAAAGAATCAATTATGTGGAAGAAGTTCGAAATCAGGTTTATGAGAGGATGAAAAGTGAGCGATTTAGAATTGCTGAAAAGTTCAGATCAGAAGGTTTAGGAGAGGCTTCACGTATAAATGGTGAAAAGGAACGAGAGTTAAAGAGTATTCAATCTGAAGCCTTTAGGCAAGCAGAAGAAATTCGTGGTAGAGCAGATGCAGAAGCCGCAAGCATTTACGCTGGTGCTTATGATAAATCTAACCAAGCTAGAGAGCTTTATAGTTTTATGAAATCTATGGAAACGCTCAAGCAAACCTTTAGTGAAAAAACTTCTGTAATTCTCTCAACAGATAGTGAACTTTACAAATATTTAAAAGATATGCGCTAAATATTAAGCCCCTTAAATGGGGCTTTTTCTTTAAATAAATAAAGTACCTTTCCCAACTAATACAGCTTCACCTCCAACAAAAACCTGATCTATTATGTGGTTTGTATGTGATATACTAACTCGAATACTGCTTGGTCTGCCCATTTCAAAGCCTTGCTCACATAATATATTCTCACCATTGCATAATCCATGTCTTACCAAATAACAGCCTAAAGGTCCAGAAGCACTTCCAGTTGCAGGGTCTTCTGTAATTCCCCAAAGTGGTGCAAACATTCTTCCTCTTGTATCTGCCTCGCTTTGAGTCTCATTAGTAAAAACATAAAATGCAGATGTGCCTAAGGTATTCTCATATTGTTGTAATAAGTCAACTCTGGGTTTTATGTTAGCTAACACAGCTAATGATTTAACTGGTACAAACACAAATGGATTACCACAAGAAATACATTGAATGGGTTTTCCTGGCATTAAATCGGAAAGATCAATTGAAAGTATTTCAGCAACTAACTCTCTTTTTTGAATAAGTCTTCCAAACTCAGGATTTGGTTGTTTCATTGTAATATGAACACATTTGCCAGCTTCCTTATCAAACGTTACTGGAATCTCACCTACTAACTGTTCTAGTTTTAAAACGTTTCCCTCCTTACAAGTTTTCTTAAGTTCATTTAAAAGTAAATGAGATGTTCCTATAGTAGGATGACCAGCAGTTGGTAACTCTTTACCTGGTGTAAAGATTCTCATTTTATAATCTCCAGTTTCAGTTTCGGGGGGATAAAGAAATACCGACTCTGGTAGATTAAGTTCCTTTGCGATTAGCTGTAATTTATTTTCAGGGATCTCATTAGCCTCAGCAAAAACTGCTAATTGATTCCCTCCAAATTTTTTATTGGTAAATACATCTAGTAAAAAATAATCCGCTTGCATAAGCTTTTAAAGCTGAAGTGATAATTAAAATTATTTAATTCCTTTGACTATAACAGTATGTAATACTTATAATTACTTCCCAAACCAATAAGTACAAAGACTTATAAATTCATACTCTAAATTTCCCATTTCAGTTTCTTCACTAAATAAGCCAATATATTGGTAAGTAATTTGAATTATATTCGTATAATAATAGTATAAAGAAAAAAAAGACCCAACTATAAGTTGGGCCTTTTCAGAAATTAACGCTAATTATCAATTGAAAACGGCTAGATCTTCTATAAACTGGATGTCAGATCAATTTCCCTTTGTGGAATTTTCCAAACAAAGGCATGATCATCAGGTGAGGTGGGAGCAACACCACGATCACCACCAGGTATTGATAATTTCGCAGAGCGAAGGTAGTCGAGTCGATCACCTTCAAATGAAAGCTCTTTAATTCTTTCTATATGAATTATATCTTCTGTGAGGTCAGCAGCAGCGACTGCATTTAGTCCTGCTCTTTCCCTCACAATGTTTAAATCATTTACTGCACCTGTTGTATTTCCTGTTCTATATCTTAATAACGCTCTGGTAAGATGCATTTCTGCCAATCTTAAAACAGGCACATTAGTTAGCAAACCTGTAGTTTTTCCCCTAAAGTATTTGTCACACCAAACAACTGGATCTGTTATCTGTCCATGAATTGTTTCATACTCACTAGGGTCTGCATTTTCATTACCATTATAGCCTTTCAGCCTTCTATATAATTGCTGAAATCTCTTATCAATTTTAGCCTCTTCTGTGAGTTCGAAGTTGCCATTTAAAGGATCTTCCATCCAACCAATTTGAGATAAAATGCTGTAACTAAAAGCAAATTGATTCCATGTTATACGTGTAAAACCATTTGGCCAAGTATCTCCACCATTTGTTGCATTATAGGATTGTAGTGTCATACTTGTTACTTCAAATGCATTTGCTCTGGCAACTGGGTCGTAAAACAGTGCATACCAAATAACTTCATTACCTCTTGTATTGTCGTCTCTGTTAAAGGCTTCTATTGGATCTTCAGATAAATCAAAATCACCTCCATTCTCGTCAATCACAAAATCGAGTTCTGTTAAAGCAGCCTCATAGTTATCCATCATAAAATAAACTTTGGCTAACATAGCAGATGCTGCAAACTTATTGGCTCTACCATAAGCATATGATGCGTGATGTTTTGTTGCCTCAAACCTTTCTGGTAATAGTTCTTTAGCAATTGTAAAGTCATCAATTAATTGAGCATAGATATTTTCTACAGTTCCAATTTCAGGTGACTTTATAGCATCTAATGTTTCATCAAAAGTTATTTTTAGAGGCAAATACTCTACATCATTTTCCCCTCCATTATATATGGGTAGAAATACTGTAGATAACATCCAATAAGCAAAGCCCCTCATAAAATGAAGCTCTCCTTCAATTCTTCTTAAATTATTTTCTTCATCTGCTGAAGAAAGGTTATCAAATGGTTGTCCACCATTATCAGCAATAAATTGAAGACCAGCATTGGCAATATTTATTACCCTATAAGAAGATCTAAACAGACTCAAAGTCTTAGATATTTCTAAATCAGAACTTCTCAAATACATTTCATTAAAAGGAATGTCTCCGGTTGTTCCTGGTAATAATTGAACAACATCTGACTGTACCGTTTTTAACAAAGCAGGACAACCAATTAAATTATCCCAAGAACTTCTTACAAATGCAGCCCAATATGTTCCTGTAGCAGCCTCCTCGAATTCTTCTATATCTGCCCACTCAGCTTCTGGTTCGCTCTCTAAAGCAAAAAAACTATCCTGATTACAGCTTAATAAGCATATTGTCAATACAATATAAAATGGTGATATGTAAAGAATCTTCTTCATTAGAATGCTGCTGATATACTCAAATTAAAAGATTTAGCATTGGGGAAAGGTGTTTGTCTAAAATATGAAGGAGACAAGTTATTTAACTGAGCATCTCCATTAATGATAGTTGATTCTGGGTCTAAGCCTTTATATCCAGTAAACGTCAATAGATTTTGTGCAGAAACGGCAATGTTTAATGTGTTAAAATTGATTTTGTTTAGGATCGATCTAGGTATATCATAACTTAAGGTAATATTCCTTAACCTCATAAAATCACCTTTTTGTAGATATCTATCAGTAAAATAACTTAGATTATTATAGTTTCCTGTAGTATTTATCCAAGTCTCATTATCAGAATCCCAATCCCACTCATAATTATAATCCCACTTTAACTCTGGGTATTCAGCATTTTGAACATTAGGTCTCCATGATTTTTCATATAGATCAGAAAATACATTAATGTAACCTTGAGATGGATAGTGCGACTTATGATATTGATAGTCAAATATATAATACCCTCCGACAAAACTTAACAATATGTCTAATGTAAATCTCTTAAAATATATTTGAGTAGATACACCTCCAAAAAAATCAGGATTTCCTGTTTTTGATTTGTTATAAATTCTATTTGCGACAATATTTGAACTAGTAGCAGGGATTAGATTTCCAGTAGGTACAGTTCTCCCTTCATTGTTATAGATATCTTGATCTATTTCATAAATCATTTCTACTCCTTTATCAAGATCAATTCCAGCATATCTAGCCAAGTAGTATGATCCGATACTTCCACCCTGTTTTGTTAAAGTAACATTTCTTGATGTTACTCCTTGACCACTCGCATCCACACTAGAATGCAGTTCTAATACTTTATTTTTAAGATATGTAGCGTTAAAACCAACTTTCCATCTAAAATTGTTATTATATATTATATAACCTTCTAGATCCACTTCAATACCCTTATTATTCAATTTACCTGCATTATCCCAAATAACAGGATCTGCCCCATCTAGTGTAGAAGAATATGGGAGAGGAACTTCAAGTAATAAGTTGTTAACCTTCTTATTAAAATAAGTAATTTCTCCAATGTACTTGTTTTCAAGAAAACCAAACTCAAAACCAATATTATAGTTTATTGTTCTTTCCCATGTCAAATCTTTGGCGCCAATATTTTCAATTGATGTCGCTCCAGAAATTAAATCTCTTTCACCATATCTTCTACTATTTAAATAAGTAGTTTGAAACAGGTTGTCAGATATATCTTGATTACCGGTTTCTCCAATACTAGCTTTTATTTTTAGTAAATTGATGAATGTGCTGTTGAAGAAAATTTCTTCTGACAGAATCCATCCTGCCGATACAGAGGCAAAATCCGTCCACCTATTTTCGGGTAAAAATGCAGACGAACCATCTATCCTATAACTAACACTTGTATAATACTTATTATTAAAAGAATAGTTTATTCGATTAAGATAAGACATTAAATATCTCTCACCAGTAATACCTGAATTTACATAAATTGAAGCATTCTTATCACTTATTTCTTTGCTGTTACCTTTAATATTTTCAGCTAAAATAAAGTTTGTTTTTTCTGAATTTCTTTGTGCCTCAACACCAGTAGTTATTTCAAAATTATGTTTGCCAAAATCTTTGTGATACTTAGTAAGGAAATTATAATTTAAAATACTTGAGGTTACTGCTTGATCACTTGCGAAAGTTCCTGACCTACTAATAGTTTCACTCACCCAAAATTCACTATTATTTTGTAATATATCAGTTGAGAATATTCCGTCAAAAGATAATCCTTTTACAAAGGGGAAATTATAACTAAATGAAATGCTATTGATATTTCTATATTGCTTTACTTCATCATTAAAATTTTCAGTATCTGCAGCAGCTAATATATTTGCACCAGATAATGGATTCCAATAATCTGCATTTTCATTATAAACAGGATACCAAGGTAGACTTTCTACAATAGCTTGGGAGAAACCACCTCTTAAATTATCATCAAAAATACCCGCTACTGTATTAATTGATCTATTATTTACAGTACTAACAAATACATTTCTTAACCTAAGTGTTAAATTTTTATGAGGATATAAACTAATATTAGTTCTTAGCGAGAATCTTTTAAATCTATTTGGTTTATAAATACCACTTTCTTTTCTATAATTACCAGACACATAGAAATTACTTTTTTCAGTTGCTTGTTTATAAGATAGTTGTATTTCATCAGTTTTACCTGTTTCAAGTACATAATCAAACCAATCATTATTGATTAACAGAGCTTCTTCTCTTGATAATTCATCAAGTGGATCGTCAATAAAAACACTAGTATTAATTGAAGGTGAAAATGGCGATAAGTTAGTATTTTCCCTTGCTTCATCTATAATATTAAACCACTGTTCTGTATTTGCTAAACCTAGCTTTTTTACAGATCTAACAGGCATTGAAACTCCAGTATTATAAGTAAACTCAAATCCTGGTTTACCCGATAAACCTGATTTGGTAGTAATTATCATAATTCCATTTGAGGCTCTGGAACCATATATAGAGGTAGAAGCAGCATCTTTTAATACCTCAATAGATTCAATGTCATATGAACTAATTAAAGATAATGGATTTTGAGGTTCAGAATATAAGGACCTTTCTAAGCCTAGTGGACTATTATATAAAGGGGCACCATCTAATATTATCAGAGGGTTACTACTTGCTGAAATTGAGCTCAAACCTCTAATTAATAGTTTTACAGGTGCTGCTGAACTTCCACTACTATTCATCACCTGTAATCCAGAAATTAAACCTTGTAGTTTCTGATCAAAACTTGTCGTATTGAAGGTCTTAAATTCCGCCGCAGTCAATTTTTCGACACTACCTGTTAACTCTCTTTTTGTTTGCCTTCCATACGCAATAACAAGAATTTCTTCAAGATTTTCAAACTGATTATCTAGATATATAAAAGAGTTATTTTGAACTTCCTCAAAAGTTAATTGTTGAGCTTTATATCCAATATGACTAATTTCTAAAATATCACTTTTCTCTAATGATATTTTGAATGCACCTTTTGAATCTGTTGCAATACCTTTCTTGGTATCTTTTATTAAAATATTTACACCAACTAAAGGAGTATAAGTATCAGAAGAAAAAATTCGACCTTTTACTGTAAATAATTCTGGAGCTTTATCTACAAGTATTTTGTCTCCTTTAATAATAAAAACTAGATTATAATCAGCCTCTAGTTGATCTAATACACTATTTATATCAGTATTAGCTACATTTAAAGAAAAAAGCATAGCATTATCAATCACATTTTGAGTATAAAAAAAACTATACCCACTCTGCGACTCAATTTCCGCCTTCAGTTCCTCAAAACTAACTTTTTTCAATTGTAGCGTTATAAAATTACTTTTATCTTGAGCATTAGACATACTAACACTCGCGATTGATAATATTTGTATCAAACTCACATACACTAAAAACCTCTCCCTTCCCATAGATTAATTTTGATTAAATCTCTCTTATTGTTTATTTTGGGAAAAAGAGGTCTACTACCCTTTTTATTTTAAAAACACGGTTTAATATTTACTCCCGACCAAAGGCTAATTATTAACCGTGTTTCTTTAATTGATAATTATTAGATTCTTATCTTTTAGCTTATAATTAAAATCATAGTAATACTTTAGTACCTCCAAAACATCACTTACTTTATCACTCTTTTTAAATGAGCCAACAAAAGCTTTATCATAATCAATATCTTTATTGGTAATTTTAAACTTCACATTAAAATGGCGTTCTATTTTTTGAACTATTGCATCGAACTTATCTCCATCGAATACTAATACTCCATCTATCCATTTTACCATCTCAGGATTACTATCTTTTTTAATTAATACTTCAGACTCAACATTTAATGATGCACTTTCTCCTTTTACCAAAGATATTTCTTGCTGACTCTTATAAGTAGTAAGCTTTACCTTACCGGTATAGACAGATACATTTTGTAATGTGCTTTCTTTGTATGCATAAATATTAAATGAAGTACCTAAGACCTTCACAGAGAAATTTTCGGTTTGGACTATAAATGGCTTAGCTGCATTATGAGCTACTTCAAAAAAAGCCTCTCCAAATAATTTCACTTGTCTTGTTCTACCATCAAATTCATTAGGAAATTCAATTCGACTATTGTTGTTCAATTTAACAATAGTATTGTCAGGTAACTTTACTTCTTTTAGTTGGCTGTTAACAGTAGATACTGTTTGATAAGTAAGTTGTGTTTGGACTTGGTTATTCTGAGATTCAGATACTTGAAAATAAACGAAATAACCTGAAAATAAAACAAAAACTATAACTGCAGCCCAAGATATTATTTTTCTACTTTGTAGAAGTATTGTTTTGGGCTGATTTTTTTCGAGTTTATCTGTTAATTCTATCCAAGCCTTTGCCTTTTCATTGTTTAGCTTCGCTGAATCTTTCGTCCAATTTTTCTTAAATTGTTTGTAATAAAATTGATTGGATTCACTTTGAAGAAGCCATCTCTCAAGCAATAAATTCTCTTCTGTTGAAGATTCTTTATTTAAGCTTTTTAAAATGATATTTAATATTTCGTCTGTCATATATAAAATTGAGATAACCTCTTATAAATAAGACGAAAGTCAAACCAAAATACCCTACCCTATTTTGAAAATAAATATAAAAAAACTTGATGAACCAGTACTATAATACTGATAATCAAACTTTTATTTTTAATAGAGTTTTTCTTAGGAGGCTTATTAAAAAAATCGCAATTGTTATCAATCAAAAACTTAAAGCCCTCTCGCATGTGTTTTTCAACTGTTTTTTCAGAAATATTTAGAATTTTAGCAACTTCTTTATATTTCTTCCCAGAAAACTTAACCAAATAAAAAACTGCTCGCCTTTTTTCTGGCATTTTTTCTATCAATGCGTTAAGAGAGTTATGCATCTCTTGATATAGATATACATCTTCTGGATTTTCTGCTAATGGGTTATCTTTTTCAGAAACTGTTGAAAGGTTTATATTTATGGTATGCTTCTTATTCTTTCTTTGAATATCAATTGCCTGATTTCTTACTGCCTTTCTTAGGTAAGCCTTTACATCTGTTATATTAAAAATTTCTTTTTTACCTTCCCAAATTTTAAGCATTACTTCGTTTACTGCTTCTCTGGCAAATTGATCTGATTCTACTATATGGAGAGCTATTGCGTGTAATTCAACATAAAATATATTAAAAAAAGATTCAAAACTTTTCTTATCTCGTTTTAAAGCAATTTTCTCAATTAGTGAATCGATATGTTGTTTATCATTACTCATTCCATTAATACAGTATTTTCTCTACTGCATGTGGTTGAATGTTTTATTGTTGAATGTTAGATTAATTAGACACTTAAGTTATTAAATCACTAAATCCACTCTTGGCTATTATTAGTTTTATCAACTATTACTTCACCAGTGTGTAATGTATCTTTTGGTTCAAATAACAGAACCTGTACTTCTTCACCTTTTGTTTCAGGTTTATGTTCAACTCCTTTTGGCACAATCAATATCTCACCTTCTTTTACAACAGTAATTTTCTCCTTAAAATGCATATACAACACTCCTTTAATCACCATAAACAACTCATCCTCACCTTTATGACTATGCCATACAAAATCATCCTTCAACTTAGCTAACTTTACATACTGGCCGTTTAGTTCACCAATTATTCCAGGGCTCCAAAAGTTCTTTATCTTAGAAAATTTATCATTAATATTAATTGCATCCATAATTATTATCTTTACAAAACTAATATATACTCACCTGTTTTTTTAATTATTTACTCAAATGAAGATAAACAGAAATACTCTGATTATTTTTTTTCTAGCTTCTTTTTTCGCCTGCAGTCAGGAAGAAAGCGTAATTAGCTCAGAAGAAAACACACTCACTTATTTTGATGTTCCCTCAGACAGCGCTGCTGTAACCAACTCAGAAAAACTGGATTACATAGCTGATACAGTCGCAACTGAACTTGAAAACCCATGGGGAATGGCTTTTTTACCCAATGGCTCTATGCTAATTACCGAAAGACCTGGTAGATTACGAATGGTCAAAGATGGTAAATTACTTCCAAAAGAAATTACTGGTTTACCTGAAGTGTTTGCTGAAGGCCAAGGTGGATTATTGGATATTGAGTTACACCCAGACTTTGAAAATAACAGCTTACTTTACCTTTCTTATTCTGCAAAGGGCGAAGGTGGTAGTAATACTGCTGTTATGCGTGCTAAACTTGAAGGGAATGCTCTTACAAACCAAGAAGTTATTTTTCAAGCAACTCCATTCACTGAAAAAAACTATCACTTCGGTAGCAGAATTAAATTCGATAATGACGGATACATGTATATAACTGTTGGAGACAGAGGTGAAAGAGATACAAACCCTCAATCTATCGAAAACTTTTGTGGTAAAGTTCACAGATTATATGACGATGGTAAAATACCAGAAGATAATCCATTTGTAAATGAAGAAGGAGCAGTTGCTTCCATTTATTCTTATGGACACAGAAACCTACAAGGACTAGCCAAACACCCTGTAACTGGCGAAATTTGGGAACACGAACATGGCCCTCAAGGTGGCGATGAAGTAAATATTATTAAAGCCGGTGCCAATTATGGCTGGCCTGTAATCTCGTATGGTATTAACTACGATAACACCATTCTTACTGAAGATACAGCAAAAGCTGGTATGGAACAACCTATGCATTACTGGGATCCATCAATTGCTCCTTGTGGTATGGCATTCGTAACTAGCGAGAAATATCCTCATTGGAAAAACAACCTACTTGTTGGGTCACTAAAATTCCGCTATTTAGCTAGATGCGAAGTACAAGATGGCAAAGTAGTTCACGAAGAAAAAATATTAGATACCATGGGTAGAGTTAGAGCTGTTGAACAAGCTCCTGATGGATATATCTATGTTGCTATGGAAAGCCCTGGATTATTAGTAAGAATCTTTCCATCGAAAAAAGCAGATCAATAAAGATATTTTTATCCTTCTTTTAGATGCTTACAGGAATTCTCTTGTAAGCATTTTTTATTTTTTTATGGGCTAATGTTTTAATCAGTCTATCTTTGGCAGTCCAAACTAGTTTTGATTAATTAAAATTATGTTCTTAGTAAAATTATTATCACGACTACCAATGCCAATACTTTATGCTTTTGCAGACTTCTTGTTCGTTTTAGCATATTATATAGTAGGCTACAGAAAAAAGGTAGTGATGACCAACTTAAAAAACTCTTTTCCTGAAAAAAATGAATTAGAGTTAAAACAAATATCTAAAGGGTTTTATAAGCATCTATCCAATTTCGCAGTTGAGGTATTAAAGTCATTTACGATCTCAGCAGAAGAGATTAACAAAAGAATTAAATTTGTAAATATAGAAGTAGTTGAAGATCATTATAAAACAGAAAAATCGCTACTTGTACTTGCAACACACCAATTTAACTGGGAATGGGCGCTACTGGCAGGCTGCTTACAATTACCCTATCCAGTAGATGTTATTTACCAAAAACTATCTAATGATAATTTAGATGACTTAATGTTTAAAACTCGCTCCAAATTTGGCGGAACCCCCATTAAGAAAGGAGATGCTTTACGAGAAATTATTAGAAGAAGTAGGCAAAAAAGGCTTATTGTAATTAATGGAGATCAAACACCTCCAGGCAGGGTTAAATCTGATATTTATTGGGCCGAATTTTTACATCAGGATACTCCATTCTACAAGGGACCGGGAATTATTCCAGCGAAAACAAATATTCCTGTACTGTTCCTAAAAATTACCTCACCGAAAAGAGGATTTTATGAAGTCGAATTTAAAACACTCGGTGAGCCTCCTTACGAAAAAGATACCACAGAAATTCTAGATAGATATATTACAGAAACCGAAAATCAGATAAAAGAAAACCCATCTTACTGGCTTTGGTCTCACAAAAGATGGAAAAGAAAAAGATAAAAAAATGCCAGATTATTCTGGCATTATATTTTTATAAAGAAGCTGCTTAACTAGCAAGCTCTTCTTGTAAGGCTTTTTTATGCTCCTCTAATTCAGTTTTAAGAGCAGTACATTTTTCTTTAATTGATGAGCACTCAGCTTCAAAAGAAGCTATCTTCTCTGTATAACTTGTTATTTTAGATTCGTATTTCTCTAGCTTTTTTAAAGACTTAGCAATTTCCTCTTTAATTGCTTTTTCTTTTTTTAGAGATTTATCGAGTAGTTTAATTTTCTTTTTTAATGACTTCTTGTCTCCCTCTGTTATAGCAGTTATAAGTGCCTTTGCCATATCTTCCAAAGAAGTCTCAGGAGTCGTTTCTACTTTTTTCTCGATTACTTTTTCTTCAACAGTTTCTTCAGCTTTAGGAGTTTCTGTCTGTACTTCTTTTACTTTGCTAACTGGTACTTTTTTAGCATCGCTGGCTGCAGTAGTTTTACGTTTAGTTGTTCTTCTCTTTCTAATTGTTGGGGCTTTTTTATTTTCTTCTTTTACCTCAGGTTTTTGGGTTTCATCCATTTTATTTGAATTTAATGTTAACTAAATGTGAATTTAATTAATACTGAATTAACATTAAAGCAAATAGACAGGTTTCGGTAAAAACTTAACATTGGACTTTTATAGCATAAAAAAGAAAGGCTGTCTCGATTGAAACAGCCTTTTAAATATTATTTATGAGGTTTTACTTAAAACTCTCTAATTTTTACACTTCTATAACTAACTGTATTTCCGTGGTCTTGTAATAAAATTGGCCCTTCTGGATACTCTCCAAAGTTTTCCCAATCTTTGTATTTGCTATATGCAACCAAAGCTCTAAAAATCTGGCTACCTCTCTCAAACTCTACAACTTTTTCATTGTTTAACCAGTGTTCAACATGGTTCCCTTTTACAACAATTCTAGCTTTATTCCAGCTTCCAACTCCTCTAAACGTTTTTCCTTTACCTGGTACTGATAGATTATCTGCACGAATTAAATCATATAAAGAACCTAATGTTCTGTTTCCTGATACACCTTTTTTTGCATCTGGGTGTTTTCTATCATCTAAAATCTGAAACTCTAAGCCAATTGCAGAACCAGTACCTTTATTTAAAGTAGGATCTACAAAATACTTAACACCACTGTTTGCCCCTTCTGTAATTTTAAATTCAAGTTCTAATTCAAATGAGCTAAACTGATCTGTTGTAATAATATCTCCCGGGCCGGTTGATTCACCACCATCTGTAGCTAAGATTGTTAATTCACCGTCTTTCATCTCCCAACCAGATTCTGGAAACTCATCTAGTTTTGCTCCTCTCCAACCTTCACTGTCTTTACCATTCCATAGAAGTCTCCAACCTTCTCTAGCTTCTTTTTCTGTTAACTCATTTTTCAAATAGCTAACTTCATCTACATCTGGATCTGGTTTCCATCTGTTTGCTTCTAAATCTTCTGTTAAAACTCTAATGTTCTTCCAGCGTACTTCAGTACCTTCTTGTTCTGGTTGCCCAATAGCATGCACTTGTAAAGCAATAAAACCTTCGCTGGTAACATCATCTACCAAATTAGTACACATTACGCCATTAACCCAAGTTCTAATTTTATTACCAATACACTCAATATGATAGGTATTCCACTCACCAGTTCTAAAAGATTTACGACCTTTATCATTTCTAGATAATGGGTATAACCAACCTCTTCTTGCCTCGTCGTACAAACCACCACTATAAGCTCTTGTACTTGGGTCAATTTCTACTTGGTAGCCATGTACCCTTCCATTGTTGTAAGATTCCATTGAGTTACTTCTTACTTGTATTCCTGAGTTCAAGCGATTGTCTACCATCACATCTACCTCAAAAATAAAATCGGAGTACATCTTCTCTGTAGCTAAAAAAGTATTAGGAGTATTCAATTTGGATATACCAACAATGGCATCACCTTCAATTTTATACTCTGCATCTCCATTAAGTTTTTTCCAGCCTTTTAGGTCTTTTCCATTAAACAATTTTTGCCAATTGGGTGCTGGGTTATCAGCTAAGGTGTTGTTTACTACAAACAGGTAAACCAAAAGGCTTAATACTGCCTGTAGAAGTGTAGTTTTTTTCATTTGTTTTTCAATTTAGATTTACAGTTATTAATCTGATTTTCATTAATTGGTTAAAACAAATATATCCATAAAAAAGGCGATAAATGGAGAATAATGTCTTAAACTAAAGGGAATGTGCAGATTTTTAAACTGAAAAGGCATTTTTTTTATCTGGATAGAAAAAATGCCTTATTATTTTTTTTATGACAGATTTAAGGGGAAGTGTCTAAAATAAAGAATTTTGCTTTCCAACAATTTTATAAGTGTCTCCGTCTGTTTTCTTTAAATGATAGCCTTTTTGCTCTTTCATCCAGTTAATAAAACTTTCATCAAAATCTGGTGCTAGATGGCTACCCAACCAAGTATCAAAATCAGGATGGTTTAAATCTAGTTTGCCTTCATTAAAAAACTTACTCTTTAAAAAAGGTATTCTTCTGGCATAAGATTCAAAACGTTTCACATCTTCAGGAGTAGCGTTCTGAACAAGTTTTTCGTAAGTAGTTTTTCTTAACTCTTCAAACTCTTTTTTATATTTTTCAACAATTTCTACTTCTTGTACAAACTGTACATCATTAGATGGCTTTTTATGTGATTTCCCATTTTTATCATTTCCATTATTATCGCTTAAAGGATGCATCTGTATAGTTACCTCCTTTTTAAGCAAAGCCATTAAATATGCCGCTGGGTTTTCTACTTGACCAGCACTAAAACGCTCTCTTGTATATTCTATAATCTCCCAAAGTTTTTCGCTAGCATATTTAGCTAAACAATCTTCGATCTGTCTGTGGGTCAATCCCATTTCCATCAGAATTTTTTCCAATGTTTCGGTATCAGATATGCTCGTTTCAAATTCATCTAACAACTCCTCATCTCGCTTTTTCAACTGAGATTTTATGTGGAATAAAATTGCACAAACCTTTCTGCCTCTTTTTTTCTCTCTAAATGTGAAAGTGATGTCACAATTTGCTTTAAGTTCTTTTTGAGAGCTTATCAAAACACGCTTCTTAAAATCTGCATACAACTTATATTTGTTGTCTACACCAAGAATCTTCTTAAGCTCTTTTAATTCAAACTCACGCGTGCCAATTCGGTGATACTGTTTTAAAAGCTGGTAAATCTGCACAGCATATACACTATTTAAATGGAGAGTATTTCTAATATCATATGCTGTAAACTTTTCCTTTAATTGTAATAGGTATGGTCTAAGATGTGGATGAAAAACAACTTCTACATACGATTTGCCTTTAGGAAAATCGACTGAGTGAAAAATGTTTCTTTGCTTCAAGCCTTCATCATCATCAAAAATCTCGATAACGTGTTTCATCATCGATTTTGTGACTTCTCTGGCTCTCTGGTACTCGTTTTTGTTATTAGTACCAATGTCTTTCACAAAATCGTTCAGATATACTTTTTGCTTGCTAAATTCACTTTGTCCTCTATCTAACTGTGCCACCAAAATCTCAAGAAATCTCAATTGAGTAAGAGTCAATCCATTTAAGTGTGCATTGATTAACTTATTACTCTTTACAATAAGGTGTGGGTTAGAAGTTGACATAGTTTCATTCTTATTTTTTCGAATATAGGGGTTAATATGACACTATAGTAGACTCAGTCATAAAATTGACCTTACTTTTGTCATATTAGCTGTAATTATCCCTTATCTTTGTCATATTAGATCCACCTCCTTTTCCCATATTTAACTGTGAATTGTTTACAAAAAATTATAACTAATTGATTACCAGTAGATATACATCAACAAGTAATAAAAATATAAGATTCAACGCTTGTAAGTTTTCTAAAATGAGACATGAACAATGATTTACTTAAATGAAGTTTAAAAATGACATTATTAAGTCACTTATTTTATTAAATCATAATAATGTGAGTCTACATGATGTAAACACCTTATATATGTCATACTTAAGCTTTAAATACCTCCATTTTTATTATTTCTGCTTAAATCCTTAAAAAAGTCATAGCACAGACACCTTATATATGTCATATATAGGTAGTGATGCATCTTAATCTTGTTGTAATAGCAGCTCCTTACATATGTCATAATAAGCTTATACCCCCTCCCTTAAATACGTCATACAACTCCTTATTACCGTCATATAAAGCCTTATATATGCCATATTTTTCCTTATCACTGTCATAAAAACCCTTATGGATGTCATACATATTATATATATATATTTGATTTTCAGGTAGTTATAGGTAGGTAAAACAATTAAAACTAATTAAAAGAATAAACACGTCTGTGTATAATCTATTCAGAATTAGTTTAAATACTCTAAACAGCGAAAATTAATAGCTGTAGCGGAAGTACGCTAATTTTTATTTTTATAATTTTATGTACGATGAAATAAATTATAATTCACAAACAATTCACAGTTAAATATGGAAAAGGGAATAACAAGAAGATCTTTTATTAACAAAACTAGTGCGGCTACAGCTGCAACTTTACTAGCAGGTTCTGGTGCCGCATTTTCATTTCCGCAAAGAGCAAAAAAAAGAGTTGTTCTAGTTGGTACAGGAATTAGAGGTGTCTCATTTTGGGGAAAAAGATTAGTAGAAAACTACTCAGACATATTAGAATTTGTGGGATTATGTGATATAAACCCAGGAAGATTAGAATTTGGCAAAAAACATATCGGAGCGAACTGCCCTACCTTTACAAACTTCGATGAAATGCTAGACAAGACTAAACCTGAACTTGTCATAGTTACCACGAAAGATGCCACCCACCACGAATTTGTCATAAAAACATTAGAAGCTGGCATTGATGTACTCACAGAAAAACCCATGACAACAGATGAGTATAAATGCGAGGAAATTCTAGAAGCTGAGCGTAAATCGGGTAAAAAGGTTTATGTAGGTTTTAATTATCGTTGGAGCCCTTATATGACTAAAATAAAAGAGTTACTAGCAGCGGGAATAATTGGTAAAGTTACCTCAGTAGATTTTCATTGGTATTTAAATAATTATCATGGAGCATCTTATTTTAGAAGATGGCATGGTTTGGAACAAGCTAGTGGAAGTTTGTTTGTACACAAATCTACACACCATTTCGATTTGGTAAACTGGTGGTTAGACTCTGATCCTGTTGAGGTTTATGCTATGGGTGATCTGGAACATTATGGCAATAATGGTAAAATAAGAGGTGCTAATTGCAGAAGTTGTTTACATCAGAAAGATTGTAAGTACTATTGGGACATAACCAAAGATAAAATGGCGATGAATCTCTACGCTAACAATGAAAAGTATGACGGTTATATTCGTGACAATTGCTTGTTTAGAGATGCGATCAACATCTATGATAAAATGTCGGCACAAGTTAAATATGCCAACAATATAGTTCTAAATTACTCACTTACTACTTACTCACCATTTGAAGGTTGGAGAATTGCCTTTAACGGACATGATGGTAGAATAGAAGCTTGGTTAGATATTCCTTACAACGACAAAAATAGCCTTTCTCAAGACGAATTACACAAGCAAGAAATGTCTCAGGGTAATTCTGACACTGATTACGAGCCAATTATAGTTCATAAAAATTGGGAAGATTACAAAACAGAACAAGTTGCCTTTAGCCGCGGTGGACATGGTGGTGGAGACAAGAGATTACAAGACAAAATATTTAGAACACCAAATGATCCAGACCCATTAAAATTAGCTGCTGGTTCTAGAGATGGTGCTATGTCTTGCCTTATTGGTGTAGCAGCTAGAAATAGTATAAAGACTGGTTTACCTGTTAAAATTGCAGATTTAACTAGTTTAAAACCAAGTGAAAATAGGGTTTAAACTGAAACTAAGGAAATTACTAGGAGACTCGAAAGTCTCCTTTTTTTATTATGACAAATTTATTCTTCAGGCAAATGAAAAGTAATAATTGGTTTGTTTATATGATTAACCAAATCTTCGGCTATACTACTTTTTTTCCAATGGTTAAAATCTAGATGGCGGTTTGTGCCGAGACTTAACATATCAAAATCATTTTTTGACAGAAATGATTCTATCCCCTCTTCAATTCCTAGATCATTGCTAAAAAAATGCATTTTTACATTTTCGAGTTTATTTTTTCTTGCGAAGTCACACATGTTTTTCTCCATGAGCAACTCACTCTCGTTGTCATCTGTTATTTTGAGAAAGTGCAATTTAGAGTCAAATATTGCTACAATGGTTTTTAGAATATTGAGCTCTTCAATTTCTATCTCATTTTTAAAATCATTAATGAATAGAATATTCTTAAAATCACTTTTTTTGCAACAGCTCATAAGAGATAGAACCGGTACGCTTGACCTTCTCACTATAATCTCTGTTTCGGAACCACCCAATTCTCTATCAATAGTGCCTTTAGTTCCCATAAGTACCAAGTCAAATTGACCATCTTCTAAAAAGTTGATGATTACTTCGTTGAGTTTTCCTTCGAGAATTACAGTCTCAATATTTGTGGGAAAGTCTGCTTTTAGTTTTTCCAGTTTTTTTAAACAGGCTGGTTTATCTTCACTGGAAGTGCTTTGAGATGGGGAATTTTCATCCTGCTGTGTTACAACATGTAGCAGGGTAATTTGTGCTTCAATTCTTTTTTGAATCTTTAAAGCCATATCAATGGCATAAGAAGCAACATCGCTAAAGTCGGTAGGGATTAGTATCTTTTTCATATCTACTAGGTTAACTCCGGTGAAACTCCCTAAATTCATTTCACCGGAATTTTTTTATTATTAAACTCTGCTAGTACCGAAGCTGGAGTTCCAAGCACCAATTCCACCACTAAGATTATATAATTTTTTAAAGCCTTTAGTCGCCATAAAACTACACGCAGAACTACTTCTATTACCACCTCTACAATACACAAAATATGTTTTATCTTTATCCAACTTATCAATTTTACTCGCAAAATCTGGAGAGTAAAGATTAATCATCTGATGTCCGGGTACACTTCCTTCTGCAAGCTCGGCTTCTGAGCGAACATCGATAATTACTGCATCTTCAGTTTCTTCAATTAATTGTTTGAAATCTCTGGCATTTACGTTTTTATAATACATATTCTGTGCGGTTTTTAGTCCTTTAAAAAGTCGCTCTAAAAGCTTATTAATCATTGTTTTAATTATTTATAAAGTTGATGGACAGACATAAGCTGTTTTATCAATTGAGGTTTCTGAAATTGCTTTAAAACCGCCGATTACATCAATTAGGTTTTCGTATCCTCTTGCTTTTAATATCGAAGCCATAATCATAGAGCGATACCCACCAGCACAGTGCAGGTAATAGGTTTTGTCCTTATCTATCTCTTGCATATGCTCATTTACATAGTCGAGCGGTTGGTTATCTGCTCCCACAACATGTTCAGATTGATACTCAGTTGGCTTTCTTACATCCATGATGTTAAGGTCTGCATTATCGATTTTTCTTTTTGCCAATTCTTCTGCGGAGATTGAAGTAATGGAATCGATTTCTTTACCAGCATTTTTCCAAGCTTCGATACCACCCTCTAAAAATCCTAGAGAATTGTCGTAACCTACTCTTGAAAGTCTCATCACCACTTCTTCTTCTCTACCTTCATCAGAGACGATTAATATTGGTTGTTTTATATCTGTAATTAGTGTACCAACCCAAGAGGCAAATGAACCATCAATACCAATAAAAATTGAATTTGGAATAAAGCCCTTATTGAAAACCTGTGCAGGTCTTGTGTCTAAAATGAGTGCTCCTTCACTATTTGCAATTTCTTCAAATGTTTCAGAACTCAATGGAACAGCGCCTTTTTTCATCACATCATCAAAACTGTCGTAACCTTCCTTGTTCATTTTTGCATTTTTAGCAAAATATTGAGGAGGTTTGGTTAATCCGTCCAACACTTTTGTAACGAACTCATCTTTAGACATTTCTTGAAGTGCATAATTCACTTCCTTTTGATGGCCTAAAGTGTCATAAGTTTCTTTACTCATATTTTTACCACAAGCCGAACCAGCACCATGAGCAGGATAAACAATTACTTCATTCTCTAAAGGCATTATTTTATTTCTAAGGCTGTCGAATAGAAGGCCTGCTAAATCTTCTTGGGTTACATCAGATTTAATGGCAAGATCAGGTCGCCCCACATCTCCAATAAATAGAGTATCACCAGAGAAAATCGCATGGTTTTTACCAGCTTCGTCTATAAGTAAGTAAGTGGTACTTTCAGGAGTATGACCAGGCGTATGTAAAATTTTAATTTTTACTTTTCCAATTTCAAAAGTTTCTCCATCTGTACCCTCATGTATGTCATAGTTAGTTTTAGCTCCTGGGCCATAAACTATGGTAGCACCAGTTTTTTTAGCTAAATCCACGTGTCCAGACACAAAATCTGCATGGAAGTGGGTTTCAAAAATATATTTAATTTTAGCGTTATTTCTTTCAGCTTTTTCAATATAAGGGGCTGTTTCTCTCAAAGGATCGATAATAGCTGCTTCTCCTTCACTTTCGATATAGTATGCACCTTGAGCGAGACATCCTGTATAAATTTGTTCTATTTTCATTGTTTTATCGATTTTGAATTATAATACTAAATTACAAGTGTAAATAATGTGAATATGTAACCATTGTTACACTGACAGAAATTATAAGAGTTCTTTAAGAATAATTGATATTCCCATTACTAAGACAAACACTCCAAAAGCTGGTTTAAGTTTTTTCCCTGAGATAAAATTAGATAACCAAGTACCTATAAAAATACCACCAATTGCCATAGTAGAAAAGATAGCAAGAATGCTCCAGTCTATTTCGTAGTTGGATACATCGCCTAAAAAACCAATAAGCGAATTAGTTGCTATAATAAGTAATGATGTACCTACTGCCATTTTCATAGGTAGTTTAGATAGTATAACCAATGCTGGAATAATTAAAAAACCTCCTCCTGCACCCACTAAACCTGTAAGTGTACCCACAACAATGCCTTCTAGCAAAATTGCTGGGTAGTTAAACTTTTGCGGAGCAGCTTCATCTTCCAGATCATTTTTGTTTTTCTTAATCATGTTATAAGATGCGGCGATCATCAGCATTGCAAACAAGATCATAACTCCATGATCTTTTGTTAGTGTGAAGTCTCCAATAGTTAGAATAGTATGAGGAATAGAAGGCACCAAGTATTTTCTGGTACTGTAAATGGCGATAATGGAAGGAAGCCCAAATATCGCTGCTGTTTTTATACTTACTCTATTTTTTTTGATGTAGTTGATTGAGCCAACAAGGCTTGAAAACCCAACAATAAAAAGCGAATAAGCAGTAGCTACAACAGGAGAAGTACCCATTAGGTAAACGAGTATCGGTACAGTAAGGATAGACCCTCCCCCACCGATTAAACCTAAAGAAACACCTATTAAGATTCCTCCTAGATAGCCTATAACTGTTAGTATATCCATGCTGTTGATTTTATGTTTTGCTTTAATATCAAATTTAATGGCAATTACAGGCTATGTTAGTAACAATTGTTACAATGAAGAGTGTTCGAAGTAATACTTTAAAAAATATTTTGGGAAGTGGAGTGTAAAATTTAAACTAAAAAAAACAGAGAACAGTTTTAAGTTTTGTTCTCTGTTTTATAAAAATCATCCTTTTTTAGGTCTTCTCCATTTTATAGGTGCTGCTGGCTCTGGTTTTAGCTCTACACCTTCTGTTTTAAGTTTCTCTAAGGCAATTTCTACTGCTTTTTCTAATTGAGGATCTTTACCAGCAATAATATCAGCAGGTTTTTGCATAACCTCAACATCTGGGCTAATACCAACTCCTTCTACTGCCCATTCACCATTTAGATCGTAAAAACCACCTCTTGGTGCTACCATTCTACCACCATCTACAAAAGGAGGTGTATCCCAAGTACCTACTAGACCACCCCAAGTTCTTGTCCCCACCAAAGTTCCAATTTCCATTTTATGAAATAGGTATGGAAGTAAATCTCCACCAGAACCGGCTCTTTCGTTGATAATCATCACTTTAGGGCCCCATATGCCAGCCATTGGTGTAGTAAATGGTTTATGGTCGCCTACTTTGCTGTTAAAGTATCCGTGTAGGTCTCTTGCCATCACATCTACCATATAATCTGCTGCTGAACCACCCCCATTGTTTCTCTCGTCTATAACTGCACCTTTTTTATCTTGCTGTGCAAAATAATATCTATTAAAGTACTCATAACCTTGTTGGCCAGTATTTGGCACATATACATAAGCCAATTTTCCACCAGAAAGCTGATCTACCTTTTTTCTGTTTTCTTCAATCCACTCAAACCTTCTAATAGCAAACTCATTACTAATAGGAATTACTGTAAAAGTTTTAGCTCCTTCTAAATCTGGTTTGCTGTTTACTGTTATTTCTACTTGTTTACCTACTGTTGCTTCAAAATAACTGTAGAGATTCTTATCCGTTTCAACAATTTTACCATTTACTTTTACAAGGTAATCCCCTTCATTCACATTTATACCTGGCCCAACTAAAGGAGCTTTTAAGTTGGCATTCCAATTACCGCCACTATAGATTTTAGAAATTTTGTATCCTTGTTTTTCTTTGATAAAATCTGCTCCTAGCAAACCAATAGAGATGTGCTTAACATCGGGCATATCTCCACCACGTGTATAAGAGTGACCTACAGAAACCTCACCACCTATAATATCTACAATATAATTGAGGTCTGTGCGGTGTTTAACATGTTTTACCCAAGGTTGATACCAATCGTAAACTTGCCTCCATGGTGCACCATGTACATTGTCCACATAAAGAAAATCTCTTTGGTATCTCCAACCTTCTCTAAAAATTTGTTGCCATTCATCTTGTGGATTTACTTTCACTTGCATACCCGAAGTACTTAGCTTGTCACCGCCTTTTCCATTTCCTGCAGTACCGACTATATCCCAAGTACTTCCACTTTTGTACAATAGAGATTTACGATCGTGAGAAACACTGGCTTCAGAAACATTTGTCAAAAACTCCTCTGCCTTTTTTTCTTGAAGATGGTATCTGTGTAAATTTTGAATTGGTTGACCTGGAATGTTTTCTGAGTAAAAAACATAGCCTTCTTGGCCTGCAAGTAAATATGTATAATCTTTTTCAGGAATGTCTAGTGCAATCATTCTATGCTCAATTCCATCAAAATCAATATTCACAGTAGGTTTGTCATCCTTTTTATCTTCTTTCTTTTCTTCATTAGCTTCAACTGCTTCATCACTTTGTGGGACTAAAGGCGATTTTTCATCTTTAGAAAGCACGGTAACATATAGTGCTCTAGTTATCGGATGTTCAAATGAGCTCATATCCAACCAACCGGTATTGAGCGCATAATTGGTACTTGATAGAAAATACAGATACTTACCACTTGCATCCCAAACTGGCGACATAGCATCAGACATTCCATCTGTTAATTGATGTATTTGCTTTGTCTCAACATTGTATACTTTAATAGCTTTTAGTTGCGTATCGAGCAATTTTGCATAAGCTATCCATTTACTATCTGGCGACCAAACAGGTTGCATGGTTCGATTTGGATGTGCATACCTGTCTGTATCAGCTTTTTCTAGTTTTCCATTTTCCAGTTGGATATACCACAGATTATAGTCTGTATCTGTAAAGGCGATAAATTTGCCATCTGGCGACCAAACTGGACTAAAAAAGAATGTTGGATTAGGGATTTTAAAGGTTTTTTTTATTTGCATTCCTTTTTGATCAGATATTACCAATTGGTATTCCCCGCTTTCATCTGTGAACCAAGCTATTTCATCACCATCTGGCGACCATGATGGGTACCTGTCTGCTGCGGCTGAATTATGGCTAATGTTTCTCCAATCGCCATATTCTTTGGGTACGGTAAAAATTTCTCCTCTATATTCAAAAAGTGCTCTGTTCCCTTCTGGAGATAAAGAGGCATTGCTTAGTCTACTAGAAGGAATGTTTTCCCATCTTTCTCTTGCCCAATCAAAATCTCCTTCTACATTGATGTTTAATTGTTTGCTTTCACCATTTTCTGGATTCAGTAAATGTAAATATCCTCCTTGTTCATACACGATTTGCTCAGGTCCAGCATCTAAGCTTTTCACATCAAAATCTTTATGAAAAGTCATTTGCTTTAATTCATCAGCTTCCGGATTAAAAGACCAGATATTATTCGCATAATCTCTTTCTGAAAGGAAATAAACTATTCCTTTATGCCACACTGGGTCAGTATGTCTTTCATTATCTGTTCTAGGAGTAGTTTTTAGTGAGTAATCTTTTGTATTTACAATCCATGTAGGTTTTGCTTGCCCCCCTCTGTAATTTCTCCATTCCGGATCCCAAAATCTAAATAGCTGATAAGCGATGTATTTTCCATCATCTGAGATTTCTCCTTTATAAGCCCTAGGTATGCTAAGTGCTTCTGGCATTCCTCCATCTATACTAATCGTGTAAAACTTTTCTTCTTTGGTAGGAGCTCCTTCCCTACCAGAATTAAATAAAACATTTTTGCCATTTGGTGTCCATCCACTTACTCTGTCTTCTCCAGGGTGCCAAGTTAATCTTTTAGGTTGCCCACCACTTGTAGGTAACGTATATACATCTGTATTTCCATCGTATTGTCCTGTAAAAGCAATCGTATTACCATCTGGCGAAAAATGTGGATGGTTTTCAGCACCAATATTACTGGTTAATCTCTTTGTTACTGTTCCATCGATATTGCTTAGCCATAAATCGTTTGCGTAAACAAATACGACTTTGTCTTTATAAATACTTGGCTCTCTTAGTAGTTGAGTACCTTGTCCAAAGGTATGATTTGAGATAGCTAGTAGTAGGGTTATTAGCATGTAATAACTTTTAACAACTTTCATATGACCTTAATGATTTAATGTGATTGTATCTTCTATATCTAAAATTCTATATTTCCTTTAAATATAAAAATCTTTGCTTGTCTATCATTCTCTTTATTAAGCTTAAGTTTAATTGAATGTATGTTGTGTAAACAATTATTACACTGTGTACATTAAATATTTTTTATTTCACCTGCTTGCACCAATAAATTATAAAATAGATTATATATTTTTTTGAGGTGAAGAATAAAAAGTATTATAAATTTTTCTTATCAGGAATTATAATCCGTAAATACTACACTGTGTACAGGTATTACAGTGAGTTCAAATGATTTTATCAATTCGATTCTATTATATCTTTATAAGAATAAATAATTTCTTAATGGAGACATTAAGCCTGTGAAAAATAAAGCGATCTAAATAAACTAGATGTAAAAGTGGGGCAATGACACATTTTTAAGTTTAAATATCATAAAATCCACTAAAAATGCTGAATTTACTGGTATGTTAGTATGATTTAGTATTTGGGTGCTCATCGATATTCAAAAAATATTGAATTTGTATATAATATCTAGATCTTGATAATAGTGGTTAATGATCTAATATACCTCTTACAGCAGTATTACATGTTGCACACTGTACACAGTGTGTTCTATATGATTTGTGAAAAATCTCTCCAATTAGAAAATAATTATTGGTCCTTTTAAAAAATTAAATCGGATGAAATTATTTCTCGACTTAATCTTTGCCAACTAAAAAATACTGTGTTACTTTGTGTGCATAGTAATAAGTGTGTTAAGTGTGTACATAATATGAGTAATACAGCGAAGTTTATTTGTTTTGCCACGCAAAAAGGTGGAAGTGGTAAAAGTTTTCTCTGCATGTCAACAGCTGCAGCTCTTTTTAAGAGAACTGATTATAAGCTATTGGTTATTGATGCAGACTTTCAGCAAACAGTTTATAAAGCAAGAGAGCTAGAAGAAGATGAGGAAACTGAAGGTTTTGATATTATTCCATTCAATTATGAAACTGATGATATCAATGCATTAATTAAATATGCTCAAGATAATTACGATTTGGTCTTAGTGGATACTCCTGGTAGGTTGCAAGGTTCAGATATTCAAATGCTACTTGCCGTTTCTGATTTTGTAATTACACCAATTGTAGCTGCAGCTTTTGATATTTCTAGTACAATGGATTTTGCAGCAACCATTAGTGATTTAAAAGATGAGTTTGGTTTTGAGTTATATGGAGTGCTAAACAAGAGAGATCAAACCTCTGAACACAAAGTGATAGAGCAACTGGAGTTTTCAGGATTAAAGATGTTTGAAAGTAATTTGAGATATCTAGCACGCTATAAGCGCCTTTCTTCACTAGAAGAAGTAGTTACAGAAGATAAAAAGTTTGATGAGTTTAATTTGTATTATCAGGAGTTTAAGAAGAAGTGTAAAATCAAATAGTTATGGCTAAAGAAAGACCCGAAGACAAATTACTAAAGTTTCAAAAGCAACAAAGAACTAAAAGTAGTACTCCAAGTTCTAATACTGGAAATGCAGGTTATACGCCAAAAAGCTATATGCGAAAGCAGGAGCGACCTCCTTCAGAAAAAGGAACTAAAGAAGGATATACTAGATATACTGTAATTGCTAATAAAGAACAGATAAGAGTAGCTAAGGCAATAGCATGGTTTGAGCGTAAAGAAATTAAGCATGTGATAGAAGAGGCATTGGACGAATACTTCCAACATTTTAACCTCAATAAGATATTAAAAGAGTACGAAGCGCAGGAGAAACGCAATTTATAGTGTACGTAATGTTTACTATGTACACAGAGTACACTCAGATTTCTTTCAACTATAAAATCCTAAAATGGGAAAAGTATACTCTATTTAATAGAATACTATACTATTTCAAGAAAATGATAAAAAATAGGTAAATATTGACCTAGGCAATTGGTTGTGATCAGGCAAAATATTAGTTTCATTATGCTAACGACTTTAATTCTAATTTTTCCCTGAATACCAGAAACCATATGGTTTCTAAGGTATATTGTTTTAGATCAATTCCGATTGTCAATGAATTTAAAGATTATTGATCAGCTTCTTTTATTTACAGAAGAAGTTTTAATAGAATTAACCGCAGAGGGAATTATAACTTATCTCTCTAATAACTGGGAAGAAAAAACTGGTTTGCCAGTAAATAGATTTCTAAATCAGCAATTGTTTAATTATTTATTAGATGATGAAGCTATAGATTTTAAACATTTTTTAAATAGTTCGGCCAGCTCATTTTCTCAGAAATTACAAATATCAATTGAGCATTTCCAATATAATACTGAGCCTCTTTTTTGCAAAGTTCAAAATGGAGAAGGACTCAAAATAGCAGGGAAATTAAAGTTTATTCCAAAACAAGAACAAATATCCCCTGATACATCATTTGTAAATCTTCAGGCTAAAAAGTATAAATCTGGCGATCACATAGCAAAACTTAGTCAAGTAGATTTTAAGAATTTACAGACAAAAGAATTAATTAGCCAGTTTACCAATGAAGTAAAATTGGGTTTTTGGGAGTATTATAAATCAAAACAGCAATTTGTATGGTCAACTGAGCTGTTTCACATCTTTGATTTGCCACAAAATACGCCTGTCAATTTAGATAAAATCTTTTCTTACTGCGATGAAGAATTTCGAGACGTATTAGTCTCAAAATTTAAACTCTTGTTAGAAGATAGGGTCGATTTTGATCTTACTGTAAGTATTAATATAGGAGTAGATCAAAAGAAATGGCTGAGGTTTATTGCTAAAAACAACAATTCAGAACAAGAGAGTGATAAGGTATATGGCATTATTCAAGATATTACCAATCAGATTGAGATTTTATTAGAGGCCGATAAAACTCGTACACAATTTCAATTAATTGCTAAAAATGCGAGTGGCCTTATCAGTACTCATTTTGAAGATGGTACATATAAATTTGTTTCTCCATCTGCCAAGCATTTAACAGGTTACGAAGCTGAAGAACTAATAGGCGCAAATCCTTTTGATTATGTTTATAAAAATGATGTAGATACTTATAAAAATCATGTATTTAAGGATCTGAATCCTAAAGAAGAAAATGTAGTACTACACAGGTTTATTAAAAAAGATAAATCATTAGTTTGGTTTGAGACTGTTACCAGTCCTATTTTAGTAGAAGAGGAGCTTATAGGTCATATTAGTTATTCCCGTGATGTAACGGAGAAAAGAAAGAATGAACTTGCATTGCAAAAAAGTGAACATCGGCTAAAACTGGTTTTAGATTCTGGTAAAATGGGAATTTGGGAATGGATGATACCAGAAGACAAGTGGCTGCTTTCTAACAATATGTTACAATTACTTGGGATTTCAACTGAAGATTTTTCTGGTAATGAACAGGTAATGTTAAAAAGTATCCATCCTGAAGATACCATTGTATTTTTAAATTCTTTAAAGAATGCGGTCAAATACAAAACTAAAAATTGGTCGATTACACATCGGCTAGTTGGAAATGCAAATAAGGTTGTTTGGCTCGAATGGAATGGTGAATTGTTTGTAGATAAAAATGGCCATCCAGAATACTTTATAGGTACTGCCTCAGATGTTACCACCAAAAAGGAATATGAAAGAGAGGTACGCAAACTTGCTTTGGTAGCTAAGAATACTGTAAATGCTGTAATTATTACAGACAAATATGGTAATGTGGAGTGGGTAAACGAAGGTTTTGAGGCGTTATTGGGTTACTCACTTGATGATGTTAGCGGCTACAACCCATTAGAATTTATAAAAGGCAAAGAAACAAACCTAGATATTTTAAAACAGTTTGAATTAGCCATTGAGCAGAAAAAATCATTTCGATCAGAGCTTTTCAATTATAATAAAAAGGGCCAAAAATATTGGGTAGAATTAAACTTGCATCCAGTATTTGATAATACAGGAAATCTCGAACGCTTCATCTTTATTCAAAATGATTTATCTCGATATAAAGAGCAAGAAGAGGAGATGATTCGACATAATGATAAACTCCAAAAAGCAAATGAAGAACTTGATAATTTTGTTTATCGGGTTTCTCATGATTTACGAGCTCCAATAAGTTCTAGCTTAGGTTTACTCGAAGTGATAGAAATGGAGAAAGAAGTGGAACACGGTAGTAAATATCTTGATTTACTTCGCAATAGTATGATCAGGATGGACAGTTTTATTAGGGATATACTCAACTATTCCAGAAATGCTCGAATGTCTATTAATGCGGAGACTTTTAACCTAATTGATCTTATTAATGAAACAATAGAGCATTATAAATTTATACACCGAGATATTTCTTTGAGAGAAATTAGAGATTATGAAAATACTTTGTACATCAGTTCAGATAGGTTGAGGTTGAGCATAATTCTTTCTAATTTAATTTCTAATGTGTATAAATTTTATAATCAGCATACTGATAAGCCGTATTTGTGGTTATCTGCCAAAGAAGAGAATAACACTATAGAGGTTATTATAGCCGATAATGGTATTGGTATACCAAAAGAGTTTGAAGTAAAAGTTTTTGATATGTTCTTTAGAGCGAGTAATCAGGGAGTAGGCTCTGGTTTGGGTTTGTATATAGCTAAAGAAACTATAGAAAAAATCGGCGGGCTAATATCTCTTAAATCTGTATTTGAAAAAGGTACCACAATTACCTTGATACTCCCCAAAAATTATCGATATGGCATTAAGCTTTTAAATAATTAAAAGAAATAGGCTCAATTATAGCCCCGAAAATAGAGAATTAATAAAGTCGGTATTTTTTATTATTTTATAACTATGGATAGAATAACAAAAGATACCGACATTAGAGAATATAGGAGAAAGTTAGTGGTTCGCTTATCGAAGAGAGGACTAAAACAACAAAGTATTGCAGAGGTACTTGAGTGTAGTCAAGGCTTAGTTAGTCAAGTTCTTTCCACTTATGAGCAAACTGGTATTTCTGGCATCAAAAAGAAAAAACATCCAGGAGCTAGCCCAAAACTTACCCTAGCTCAACAGCAAGAACTCCAAGCTCATTTAGTCAGAGGGGCTACTAAAGCTGGTTTTCCTACCCAAGGATGAACAAGGAAAAGAGTTTTTTGTCAGATAAAACAACTCTTTGATGTTGAGTATAGCCTTCAACATATTGGTACACTGTTACATCTATGGGGTTTTAGCTACCGGAAGCCTCCAAAGAAAGAACCCAGAAAAAATCCTAACCTCGTAAAGAAATGGAAAAAACAACGATTGCCTAATTTACTGAAAACAGCTAAAAAAGAAGGCAGGAAGGTCTATTATGGAGATGAAGCTTCTTTTTTTGTTACACCAAAACTACAAAAATGTTTTTTGCCTCAAGCCAATCCCTTTCCTGTTGAAATATGGTCAAAATCTTTTGAGCATATCTTTGTTTGTTCAGCCATCAGTAGTGAGGGAGATTTTACTTATACCACCAGTAAACAGCCTTACAAAGGGGAAGATATTGTCTCATTCTTAGAACAGCTATTAGCAGATGAACCAGATCCCATTACTTTAATTTGGGATCAAGCAAGTGTTCATGATTGCAAAGCAGTACATCAGTTATTAGAAAAGTTACCAAAAGGAAGACTTAAATTTGTGAAACAACCTGCATATAGCCCAGAAGTAAATCCGGATGAACATGTATGGGCGTATATCAAAAATATTGATTTGAAAAATCTTGCCTTCAAATCACTGACTGATTTGAAGGACAAGTTGATAGATATATTAGAGGATTTCTCTAATAGGAAACAACTCATTAGAAATTTCTTTCTTGACCAAAATGTAGCCTTTTATTAATTTTCTACTTGCTTCCCTAACATTGAGCCTATTTCTTTTCGACTATTTACTCTGTTTTATAAGGAATAATAACAGGATTAATTTCTTTTGTTTTTACTAACTCATTATAGGCTTTAAGGTCTTCGGTTAAGATTTTATCTAAAGGAGCAATCATTTTTTCATATTCCTTTTTTAAATCATCAAACCGCTCTATCATACCACCAGTTGGCTGATAGTGATCGCCTATTACTACTTGATACAATCTTGCAATATGGTTGGTAAACTTTCTAGGGTAGTTAATTTCATCTTGACTTACTTCTATCTTATTCTGAAACAAACTGTCTTCTACAGCAGTGAGTTTTGTGGCTAATTCATTTGCCTTGTTCGTTAGCTCTTTGCCTTTTCCTGCAAGCTCTGCTAAATGGGCAACTTCTTTAATCTGCTTTCTAATTGATCTGATATTTTTTATTTGTCTTTGTGATTTTGTAATCAGCTTTGAAATATCTTGAGCCAGATCAAACTGTTTTTGATAATCTTCAGTAGATACGTTTTCCCATCTAGGATCAGCTTTTAAATTAAACGTTTCAGTTTGTTGCCAATCACCTGCACTGAGTTTTATTTGGTATTCTCCCGGCACAGCATATGGTCCGGGTGCATCACTGCTAAATACCATTGCTACAAAATTTTCAGCCATTTCTGGGCCTTCATATTTTAAATCCCATGTAATATGGTTCATTCCCTCTTGTAAGAAGAGTTTACTTTCACCTTCCTCAGGGTTACTCGCATAAGTTTTTACATTATTCCCCGCTTTATCAGTAATTTCAAACTTTACATTTTCAGTTGAATCAGGTTTTTCTTTGAAATAAAAGTAAAACTCAGCAGGTGTGCCTGACCAACCGCCAACACTGGTTCTATAAGCATCTCTTGGTGTATATAAAAATTGGTTCTTTGCCATCAAGTTATCATTCAATTGATGCAAAGGAGTGAGGTCGTCTAAAATCCAAAAAGCTCTACCTTGCGTGCTTATTACTAAATCATTTTCATGTACTTCCATATCTGTTATAGGCACATGAGGCATGTTTAACTGGAAAGGTTGCCAGTTTCCTCCGTCATCAAAAGAAACGTACATGCCAAACTCAGTTCCGGCATAAAGTAAGCCTTTTTTTGCAGGGTCTTCGGCAATTGCTCTTACAAAATGATTTGTAGGGATGCCGTTGTTTCCTTTAGTAAGCAATACCCAAGTTTTACCAAAATCATTAGTTCTGTAAATGTAAGGTAAGAAGTCTCCCAACCTGTATCGCTGTGCTGCTATAAAAGCCCTACCTGGAGCATGAGTAGAAAGTTCTATTTTATTAATAGTAGCTTCTTTTGGTAAACCAATTGGAGTGATGTTTTGCCATGTTTTACCCGCATCTCTAGTTATATGTACCAAACCATCATCAGAACCAGTCCATAGTTCATCTGCTGTAAGCGGAGATTCTTCCAATGCAAAAATTGTTGAGTAGATTTCTACACCAGTTCCATCGTGTTGTACTGGACCACCGGGGATATCTAAATTAGCAGCTTTTCCAGTAGTGAGATCATCACTGATTACTTCCCAAGTTTGTCCCTGATTAGTAGATCTGTGTACATAGTTCGAGCCTTGATAAATTTCATCTGGATTATGTTGGGAAACCAACACAGGATAATTCCATTGCCAGCGGTATTTCAAGTCTGCTTGTCTAGTTCCTTCTGTATAATGAGGATAGGCAGTTAATTGTCTTTGTTGACCGTTTTCGAGATTGGTATAGGTTATCTCACCACTGTAACTGGTAGCATACACTATATTCGGATTTCGAGGGTCAACTGCTACATCTGCACATTCTCCTCCACCTACTTCAAACCAGTGTTCTGTATTAGAAAGAGCACTTAATTGTTTAGATGGGATTGAAATAGTTGTATTATCTTGTTGGCCAGCATATAATCGATACGGAAACTGATTATCAACTGTAACCCTGTAAAATTCTGATGTTGGCTGGTTCAGTTGCTCAGACCAAGATTTACCACTGTTTAAACTCACATTTGCTCCACCATCATTACAATTAATCATAATATTGGTATTGTTTGGATTAATCCACACTCCATGATTATCGCCGTGAGGAGTTCTAATTACATCTGAAAAATGTTCTCCACCATCTACAGAGCGTAAGAACTGTACATTATTCACATAAACAGTATTAGGGTCTTTAGGATCAGCCGTAATGTGTGTATAATACCAACCACGTTGAGTAAGTCTATGATCGCGGTTTATTTTCTGCCAGCTTTTTCCTGCATTTTCGGTACGATATAGTCCTGAGTCTTCTTCCTTTTTAGCAACTATTAATGCCCAAATTCTTTGTGGATTAGAAGGAGATATTGCTAAACCTATTCTTCCAAGTATGCCTTTGGGCAAGTTTTTTTCTAGTTTTTCCCAGTTTTTTCCTCCATCTTCTGTTTTGTAAATACCACCTTTATCGCCTCCATCAATCATAGTCCAAGGTTTTCTTTCGGCTCGCCACATGGCTGCATACATAATTCTCGGATTATCTGGATTAATTACCATATCAACCGCACCAGTGCTGTCATTTACATAAAGTATTTTTTCCCAGCTATCTCCTCCATCATTAGAGCGAAAAACACCTCTTTCTGAATTGGGCTTAAAAATATTTCCTAGAGCGGCAACGTAAACCAAATCTGGGTTTTTAGGGTGAACGATTACTTTAGCTATTTGTCCGGCTTCTGGTAGTCCTATAAATTTCCAAGTGTATCCGCCATTGGTGGTTTTATACATGCCAATACCAGCAGATATATTTCCTCTGGCACAAGCTGAGCCAGTTCCCACATACATTACCTGATTATCGGAGGGTGCTACTTCAATGGCACCAATTGATCCAGCTTCTATCTGACCATCTGAAATGTTTTCCCAATTAGTACCTGCATCAGTGGTTTTCCATACTCCGCCACCCGTTGTTCCCATAAAAAAGGTGAAGGGTTCTTCTGGAATGCCAGTAATTGCTGTTGCTCTTCCTCCTCGGCTTGGGCCGACTGAGCGATATTTCATTTCTGAAAAATACTTTTCTGATACTTGAGCGGATGTTGTAGTTTTTTTTTGATTTTTAGATTGCTTTTTTTGGGCAAAAACGGTTGTATTGATCAAAATCAAAATAAGAAAAAATAGATAGTTGTACTTCATAAATAATCGGTTTTGTAATTCGCAGACAATATAGGAATTGCTGAATAATTCGAGTATAATTCAATTCATTTTTATCGTTTGCAAATCCTTAAAAGTGTCATATTAACAGTTTAGTGTTTTATTTACATAGATAAGATGCTACATTAAATCTTAGGTAATTATGTTGTCTTCCAATAACTTTCTGTAAGCACTGGGAGATTTACCAGTGATCTTTTTGAATTGTCTACTAAAGTATGATGCTTCATTAAATCCACATTCATACATGAGCGAAGAGATGCCAGTTCTTTTTTGATGCATAAGCTCCTGAACCTTTACAATGCGGTACTCTGTAAGGAATTGCACAAAGCTTTTTCTGGTAATTTTCTTAAAAAACCGGCAAAATGAAGGTGGGCTTAATTGGCAAAGTTCAGAAACTTCTTCTAGAGAAATATGCCTTTGGTAATTCTCACTCACTAATTCATAGATTTTATTCATCCGTTCATAATCAGGACTCGAAATCTCCAATGCAATATTGCCAACTTTTAGCAATTCATATTCTTTGGTTTTAGCTAAAATATCCAAAACCTTAATAAAGGTGAGTAATTTATTAAGTGGAGAAGCTATTACCATATAGTTGAATTGAGGAGCTATTTTTTCTTTAACTGCCTTAGAAAAAGTAATGCCCTGTTTACTTTTTTGTAAAAGTGTTTTGATCTGGCTGGTTTCGGGTAGAAGTGGTAGTTGATTAGTAAAAAAATCGGAGCCAAATTGAATAACTATTTCAATATTATCTTCAAATTCTTTGTTGCCAAATGGTTGGTGTGGCATATGCGGGCCCAGCATAATTAACTCACCATCTCTATAATTAGAAATATGACTGCCTACACATCGCACCCCATTTCCATTTTTAATATATACAATCTCATATTCAGGATGGATATGCCAGTAAGGAGTATGGCAAAGATCATCGTGCTCAAACTTTTCAATAAAAAATGAGCTTCCAGAATTCGGTTCTATTTTTTCAAAAACAGGTTCCATAGAGTGATATTAACCATAAAATTGGAATAATTTATCAATAATGTTAAAATAAGTCAAGTAATGGCAAAATACATACAACAAGAATTTCAAGTTGCCTCCTTATCTTTGTCAAAAACAAAATGAAATTAGAACACATTGCAGTCTGGACATATCAGATTGAAGCATTAAAAGCCTTTTATGAAAAGTATTTTGAGGCAAAGGCAAGTGAGAAGTATGTAAATGAGAAGAAAAAGTTTCATTCTTATTTTTTAAGTTTTGATGGTGGTGCCCGACTTGAAATAATGGAAATGGAAGGAGTTCCAGTATCTGAAAATGATATTTACAAACAGTTTACAGGTTTAATTCATATGGCTTTTGAGTTAGAAAGCCAATCGGCTGTAGACTTATTAACCGAAAGATTACACCAAGATGGTTTTGAGGTTGTTGGTCAGCCCAGAATCACAGGTGATGGATATTATGAAAGTGTTATTCTCGATCCTGATGGTAATCGACTAGAGATCACTTTCAATCTTAATTAAAGTATGAAGCCTCTAAGAATTTTTTTTACAAGTAAAAAGTATTTTGCAATAGGTTTTTCTTTTGCAGCTATCAGTTTTTTGTTCAGTACTTGGATTATATACATCCCCTTTACTGCTGAAAAGCTCGAGTTGGATGAAAAACAAATAGGTCTTGCACTATTTTTTATTTCACTCGGGGCGTTTACAATTATGCCACTAAGCAGCCGTATACTTGAGGCTTTAGGCGAAGGGAAAGCGGTAGTCATTACAATTCTGACTTTAAGTACACTGCTAATCTTTCCCTTTTTGGCAGAGACTAAATTTTTGCTTTATTCCAGTTTATATTTTGTTGGTATTTCATCTGGTTTTTTAGGCATTGCTGTAAATGCTTTGGTAACAGTAGTCGAAAAGCAAGAAAAGGTATTGATAATGAATGGCAGCCATGGCTTTTACAGCTTAGGTGGAGTTACTGGTGCGGGTTTAGGAGGTTTGTTGGCTTCTGTGCTCAATAATCCGGTATGGCATGCGATTATAGTACTTGCTTTTATGGCAATTGTTCAGTTGATATTGGCGAGTAGTTACATACATATTAAGACTGAGACAGAACTAAAAAAAGAAAATCAGCCATTTAACCTAAAACCAGTTCTTGGTTTGGCATTGGTAGGTTTTTCCATTATGATAGGAGAGGGTGCCATAGCAGATTGGAGTAGTTTGTATTTACAACGCGTATTAGATGCACCAACAGAATTAATCGGTATGGGTTATGCCGGTTTTTCTTTTATGATGGCGATCGGCAGGTTTTATGGAGACAAAGTAACTGCACATTGGGGCTCAGCCAAATTGATACAAATAGGTTGTTTAATTGGAGCCTCAGGTTTATTGTTGGTAATATCTGCCAGTTTAATTCCAGTACTTATAGGCTTTATGTTAATAGGTTTGGGTTTTTCAGGAATTATTCCAGAAATATACAGACTGGCCGGAAGCATAGAAAACGTGAAACCATCTGAGGGTATCGCTGCGGTTTCAGGCACTGGCCACATAGGCTTTTTAATTGGCCCGGTAGGCTTGGGTTACATTGCTGGTTTAATGGGGCTTCAGGCAAGCTTTGGTGTTTTGCTTTTAATTACCTTGTTTTCTTTTGTAATGTCTCGGGTTGCGTTAAAAGTATAAGTTTTTAAATGCTTAAGGTATTTTATTCAAATTCCCGCATTCTATTCTAAAAATCATCTTTTTTGATCATAGTTACACTTGTTGATTTTTTATTGCAGTTGGTTGAAATTTTTATTCAGTAAAAGTTTTTATAAGCAACTTAGCAATGCCTGGAAACTTAAAAAATCAATAAAGTATATCAATGAAATCTCTACTTACCTTTTTATTTATTTGCATATCTACATTAGCTTTTGCTCAAAATCAAACTTACCTAATTAATGGAGTTTTAAAAGACAGTACAGATAGTGCCCCGCTTATAAGTGCCACAATTATTCTAATAAACGAAGCTGATTCTTCTAGAAAATATACTACTTCAGATTTTGAGGGAAATTTCACATTTAAAAACCTAGAAAACGGTAAATATAGTTTGCTGTTCAGGTACGTGGGTTATAAGACCTTTCAAATTGTACAAGAGGTAAATGGGAAGAATATAAATCTGGGAACTATTATTCTTAATCCCAAAGAGGAAATGTTAGAAGTGGTAGAAATTGAAGGTAAAATACCACCGGTAGTTCAACAGGGAGATACAACTCAGTTTAATGCTGCTGCTTTTAAGACGAATCCGGATGCGAGTACAGAAGATTTGATTAAAAAGATGCCGGGTATAACAGTGGAGCAAGGTACGGTAAAAGCGCAAGGTGAAGATGTGCAACAGGTTTTGGTAGATGGTAAACCGTTTTTTGGTGATGATCCGAGTCTTGCTTTAAAAAACCTTCCTGCTGAGATTGTAGATAGAATTGAGGTTTTCGATCAGCAGAGTGAACAAGCACAGTTTACAGGTTTTGATGATGGAGAATCTAAAAAGACCATCAATATTGTAACCCGTGAAGACATGCGTAATGGTACCTTTGGGAATTTTTATGCCGGTTATGGTGACGAAGACAAATATAAGGCTGGTGGAAACATTAACTTTTTTAGAGACGACCAGAGAATTTCCATTGTTGGGTTATCAAATAATATAAACGACCAAAATTTTTCATCTCAAGATTTATTAGGTATTGCCAGTAGTGGTGGTGGTAGAAGAGGCGGTCGTAGAGGAGGAGGTGGCAGACCTGGTGGCGATGTTGGAAGCTTTTTAGTCGGACAGTCAGGTGGTATTAATACAACTTCCTCTTTCGGTATAAACTATTCTGATGAGTGGGGAGAAAAGTTTAAAATTAGTGGTAGTTATTTCTTCAACTATTCTGAAAACACAAACGATCAGTTACAAGATAGAGAAACTTTTATTAGCGAAGATTCAAGTCAATATTATACAGAAAATAGTGAGAGCAATAGCGAAAATTATAATCACCGTTTAAATCTCAAATTAGAATACGATATAGATGATAATAACTCAATAGTGTACTCACCTAGCTTTAGTTATCAAGATAATCAGTCTCTTAGCTACACAGATGCGGCAACTACACAGGAGGGGGGAGCTTTGTTAAATACATCAATTAATAATTATTTCGCAGATAATAGTGGTTACAACTTTTCTAATAACCTCTTATTCAGACACAGATTTTCTAAAAGAGGAAGAACTGTGTCTATGAGGTTTAGAACAGATATTAACGATAAAGACACCTATTATTCGCTTTTTGCGGAGAACGAATACTTCAATACCATTACTACCTTAGATACCACCGATCAGCAATCATTCTCCAATACTTCTGGTAACACCTATTCTGGAAATATTAGGTATACAGAGCCAATCGGTAGACGCGGTCAGTTAATGGTTAATTTGGAACGATCGATTACAAAAAACAATTCCGATAAAAAAGTATATGATCTAAATCCAGAAACCAGTACCTACAACCAATTAGATTCTTTACTGTCAAATACTTTTGATAATACTTACAATACAACCAGTGCCGGAACTAGTTACCGCCTTAGAATTAGGAAAGGATTCTTTAATGTAGGCTTGGAGTATCAGTATGCAGAGTTAAATAGCGATCAGGTATTTCCTGTAGTAGAAGGGGCAGATATTAGTAAAAGCTTTAAAAATGTATTGCCTAATATGATGTTGATGTATCGATTCTCTAAAAGCTCAAACCTAAGAGTTTTTTACAGAACCAATACAAATGCTCCATCAGTATCTCAATTGCAAGATGTAATCAATAATACAAATCAATTATCACTCTCTACTGGTAATCCCAATTTAAAACAAGAGTTTTCTCATAGCTTGGTGGGAAGGTACTCAAAAGTAAATCCGGATAAGGGTTCCAACTTTTTTGCCTTTATTAATCTAAGTCAGACTGATAATTACATCAGTAATGCGACTATAGTAGCTACACAAGATACCCTTATTAGCGATGATGTAGTCTTACAAAAAGGCTCTCAGCTTTCGGTTCCAGTAAACTTAAGTGGTTATTGGAATGCTCGAAGCTTTATTTCATTTGGTAAACCTATTGAAGCTTTAAAAAGTAATTTAAACTTTAATACTGGAGTAACTTATTCTAGAACTCCTGGTTTGGTTAACTATAAAGAATCGCTTTCGAATACCTATAATATTAGCCAAGGAGTAGTAGTAAGCAGTAATATTAGTGAGAAAGTTGATTTTACAGTTTCATACACTGCAAATTATAATGTAGTAAAAAATAAACTGCAACCAGATTTAGAAGGTAATTACTTCTATCAGTTAACCAATGGAAAGGCAAATTTTATTTTTGGGAAAAACTTTGTCTTTAGTGCAGATAT
Organism: Chondrinema litorale; assembly: GCF_026250525.1. Taxonomy (GTDB): domain Bacteria; phylum Bacteroidota; class Bacteroidia; order Cytophagales; family Flammeovirgaceae; genus Chondrinema; species Chondrinema litorale. The sequence continues at coordinate 93,254 of NZ_CP111058.1, read as the reverse complement.
AAACCATTATCTCTATACGGGCTTAAGCGATGGTTTTAACCAGAGTTTTACATTAGTGAATTTGGGCTTTGGTAAAAAATTCATGCAAAACGATCGTGCAGAGCTTAAACTCACTGTTTATGATTTGCTTAAAGAGAACAGTAGTATTTCCAGAACGATTACAGAATCTTATATCGAAGATACAATCACAGAAGTTTTGCAGCGCTATTTTATGCTCACTTTTACATATCGCATCAAAGAGTTTAAAAGGATGTGATACTCATTCCCAAAATGAGATTATTTGTACGTAATAGTTTTGTTTTGGGAACAATTCCCAGAATGCACCATTTTCTCATGTTTTGATTTTCATGAATTAAATTACATATAAAACTACATACTTATTTGCTATTTGTCAGATACAAAATTAGCTAAATAGAGTAATTTCCCACCTTTTTGCCTTTCATAACGTTTACATCTAGTTTTTATCCGACATACTAAAAATGCTTATTAATTGGTGTCTTTAGTTTTTTTTAATCTTTTTTTTCACAATACACAGTTTTTGTATTCTTGGAATTGTCCAAACAATTACTGTTTAAAGTGAAAATATTAACGCTAATTATACTAACTATCATTTCGGTTAATGTCTACGGTCAGGCTAAGTTTGATAGTCAGATCGGGCATAACCTGGAATTTGTACATGTTCATAAAACTAAGCAGCTAAAGACAAAGAGATATAGAAAGCAAAATTTGGGGAGTGGTAATAAATTAAAATTTAGTTTGGGTTATGGCTTGAGTGTTTACAATACCAAATTACAAGAAACTGCTGATCTTAGAATAAATGAGTCGACAGTATATTTTGGTGATAAAAAAGTAGGTACAAGTCAATCTGTTTTAGTTGATGATCAGTATGAGAATAACATACAACTTGGCAACAAGAGTGTAAAGTGGTATTCTGATGATTTACCTACGAATTACGAGCTAGTAAATGAATCGAATGCAAGTAAAAAGACAGTAGGACTTGATTTGGAATTTAGGGTATATAAATATGATGGTTTGGGTTCGCCAACAGGTTTCTTTTTTAAAACAGGTATCTATTACTTGGATAAATCTTTACCCACTCTGAATTACCAAGAAAACGAATTGCTGTTTCCTGTTGGTTTAGGCTTAATTATTCCTGGTGGCAATAGATTTAGAGTGGAGGTTGGAGGCAATGGAATGCTAGGCAATAAAGGATGTTTGGGAGGTAAGTTTGATTTTTCCTTTGTGTTTGACGATGTAAAGTTTGGTCCCAGCTTTATTTACTTAACCAGTGAACAAGATATCTCGCTTAAAGCAGGTGGTCTTGGGTTTGGCTTATCTTATGTTCCTGTTAAAATAAAAAGATATAATAAACGACGCAGAAGATTTTAACTGTAAACTATTGTCAGTTGTTTGACTGTATTTTTTAATCTAGCTTGTTTGTTGTTTTTTTAGACCAATAATGCTTAAAAGATTTTATTAGGTGAAATCATAGCATTGTGTATTATAAACTTCGGTTGCCAATGGTGCCGGAGTTTTTTGTTTTACAGCTAAAAAGTTTTATACCTGCTTATCCAAGTTTAGTAGCTTTAAAGAAGTGTTTTTATAATACTCCATTCTTTTTAAATACTCTTGTTTGTCTTCCAGCATACTTAGATAATAGTAAGCACCGTCAATAATGGTAAAAATTAACTGAGAAGTGGCTTTTACATCATCTACATTAGTATCTCCAGTTTGGTTGCAACGCTTTATGGCACTTGCTAGCATTTCGTGCAAAGAATCGTGCAAGGCTCTGTATTTCTCTCTTATTTCTGGGTTTCTAAAAGTTAATGCATAGCAACTGTAAAACACACCATCATCATACAAAGCATTCCACTGTTTAGAAAATAAATTATCGATAGTCTGATTTAATGCATCAAGTGGGGGAAGAGAATCATCAAATTCTGGTTGATACATTAAGCTGTATTTTTCCAGATTATATTCTATCAAAGAAAAAATGAGGTCTTCTTTTGTTTTAAAATAGTGTATTACATGGCTAGGTTGTATACCCATCTCATCTGCAATTTTTGCAATTGAGGCATTTTCTAGCCCTTCTCGTTTGGCTACTTCATAAAAAGCTTCTACAATTTGCTTTTTCCTAACCTCAGATAAACTCTTTCTTCCCATATACGCAATTTAGGTACATCTACAAAAAAAACAAATTATAGATTGTTTGAATATTCATTTAATATAATAGTAAATTTCACTTAACAGCCATGTAATTTGCTTTTTAAACCTTTGTATAGATTCAAATGTGACTGGGTAAACCCCAAATTAGCCAATTTTTATTTTTAATCTCTTCAGGTTTATATGAACTTTTTTTTACCAAATTTCAAAGTCTGGATGAAGCGATTACTGAGGTTTTCAGCTTTTGTCTGGTGTTTTTTAATGCTAAGTAATATGCTTGCTTATGGGCAAGTTGCAGTTTCAGGAACTGTAAATGATACAGAAGATATGCCGCTTCCTGGAGTGAGTGTAATTATTAAAGGCTCTAGCACAGGAACCGTAACTGATATTGATGGTAACTTCAGGTTAGAAGTTAAAAACGAAGATGCTGTTTTAATTTTCTCTTATGTAGGTTTTTTAAGCAAAGAGATTCCGGTGGGTGAGCAAATCACCTTTAATATTAAGCTCGATGAAGATGTTGAGCAATTGAGCGAAGTAGTAATTGTAGGTTATGGAGCTCAGAAAAAAGTAAACCTATCTGGTGCGGTAGATCAGGTAGATGCCAAGCAACTAGAAAACAGACCAATTTCTAACATCGCCCAAGGTTTACAAGGTGCAGTGCCCAACCTGAATATAGATTTTATGAGTGGTGAGCCAGGTAAGGCTGCCAACATCAACATACGTGGACTTACTTCGATAAATGGTGGTAATCCTCTGATTCTAATCGATGGTGTTCCTTCTGAACCGATTGAGTTAAATAGAATTTCTCCTCAAGATATAGAAAGCATTTCTGTGTTAAAAGATGCATCTTCAGCTGCGATTTATGGAGCTAGAGCCGCTTTTGGTATTATTATGATTACCACGAAAACTGGTAAAGGAGAGAGAATGCAAATTAGCTATTCAAACAACTTCTCTTGGGATAAGCCAACCATTCTTCCGAACAAAATCACAGACCCTTACATTTATATGAGGTTATTGGAGACTTCAACCGATAATACTCCTTGGGATAATGTGAATTACAGTGATGAGTCTTACCAATGGGCAAGAGAGCGTTCAGACGATCCTGATGGAACTACAGGAGTAAGAGTAAACCCGAATGATGCTTCTAGCTGGGAGTATATGGGAAATAGAAACTGGGCAGATTATTTTATGAGCGATTATTCAGTTTCTCAAAACCACCAAATCTCCCTTTCTGGTTCTTCTGACAAAGCCAACTATTTTATTTCTGGTAATTACAACAAACAAAATGGTGCTTTAAAACTGGCCGACGATTATTACGATCGTTTTGGTGTAAGAAGTAAAGTGGAGTATCAACCATATAAATGGTTAAAAGTGGGAAATAACACTTTCCTTTCTGCTACAGATAGAGTAATCCCTACTCAAATGAATATTACTTCTATTTACAATTTCCATCCTACAGATTGGGATAAAAATCCTGATGGTACTTGGGCAAATACTTCTGTAGGAAGTATGGGTGCTAGATTAACAAATGGCGGCATGTCAAACGAAACGTATAATGGTCTACAATCTCGTTTTACTGCACAAGTAAGTGTATTGCAAGATATCTTAAAGTTAAATGCTGACTTTACTTTCCGTAGAGGAGAGACAACTTTAGCTTGGGATACTAAAAAATATCAGATTGGTTATGGTCCAGAAGATGTAAGAGAAACAGGTTCTAATACAGCTTACAAAAGTTCAGAAACAGAAGAGTACAATGTCTTAAATATCTACGGTACTTTCGATAAGTCTTTTGGTGCACACCACCTTACCGCCATTGCTGGTTTTAATCAAGAGTATTATAGAAGTGAGTGGTTTTATGCACAGCGTAATGATGTAATTTCTGCTTCGCTGCCAACGATTGCTCTCGCTACAGGTAATACTTTAGTAGATGAAGAAATTTCTGATTGGGCAATTAGAGGTGCATTTTACAGATTGAACTACATTTTAAAAGATCGCTACATTTTCGAGTTAAATGGTCGTTACGATGGTTCTTCGAAATTCCCTAAAGATGACAGATTTGGTTTCTTCCCTTCTGCATCATTAGCATGGAGAGTTGATGAAGAATCTTTCTTTACACCATTAGAAAATGTAATGAGTACCCTTAAGCTAAGAGCTTCTTATGGTTCTTTGGGTAACCAAGCAGTAGGAGAGTATGGTTATATCTCAAGTATGGATGCATATCAGGCAGGTTTGCTTGTAGGTGGTGAAAGACCAGTTGCGATTACTCCTCCTCAATTAGTTTCTTCAAATTACTCTTGGGAAAGTGTTTCTACTTTCAACTTTGGGGTGGATGCTGGTTTCTTAAATGGAAAAGTTACGGCAAACTTCGATATCTATAAGCGTAACACCAAGGATATGCTTACACAAGGTAGAGATTTGCCAGATGTTTTAGGTGCAGGCGAACCAAAAGAAAATGCTGCTGATATGGAAACCAAAGGTTGGGAATTCTCTTTGGCTTACAACGATCAGTTCCTTGTTGCAAACAAACCTTTTAGCTTTAATGCAAGGTTTATCATTTCAGATAGTAGATCGTACATCACCAGATTTGACAATCCAAACGGAAACTTAACTCAATACTATGAAGGCATGGAATTGGGTGAAATCTGGGGCTTACAAAGTGATGGTTTATTCCAAAGCGAAGACGAGATTGCTTCTTTAGACGAATCAAGCATTATTCCTTGGGGAGCGCTTACAATTGTGCCGGGTTGGCCAAAATATCAAGACCTAGATGGTAACGGTGCTATCGAAAAAGGATTAACTACTTCTGATCCTAAAGATTTATCAGTTATTGGTAACATCTCTCCACGCTATCGCTATGGCTTAAACTTAAGTATGAACTGGGGACAGTTTGATGCTTCCATATTCTTACAAGGTGTTGGTAAAAGAGATTACTATCCGCTTGATTACTTATACTGGGGTTTTTATCAGCAACCTTATGCTGGTGGTGCACCTCATTTGTTAGATTTCTACAGAGCCACTGCAGATAGCGAAGTAGAAAGAGCACAACACTCGCAAGCTTATATAGATGCAGGTTTGGCAGATGCTAATCTTGACGCAAAATATCCTGTTTTACAATCTTGGTTAGCAGATAGAAACCTTGGCGAAAGAGTGGATGAATCTATGGGTCTGGCAATTCCGCAAACTCGCTATATGTTAAATGCAGCTTACCTCCGCCTTAAAAACCTAACTATTGGCTATACACTTCCTCCAAGTCTTACAAATAAGATAAATGTGGGTAATGTGAGAATTTATGTGAGTGGTGAAAACTTGGCAGAATGGTCTGAAGTGAAAGATTATTACGATCCTGAGGCTATCAACGATAATTTGAGATACAATCCATCAGTAAGTACTGCGAGAGGTACTGGTAAAGGATATTCTTATCCATTCTTAAGAAGATATGCGATTGGTCTGAATGTGAACTTTTAAGATTTAAGCTGAAATAATAACATGAAAAAAATATATAAAATCATATTAGTTGTAGGCTTGATTTTTAGTGCCTCAGCCTGTAATGATGAATTTCTAGAGCGTTTCCCTGAAACTGAAATTGGTACTGAAAACTTCTTTAATACCGAAGAAGACCTTAAAATTTATTTATACAACTTGTACAATTTTGCTGGTATTGGTAGCTACGGAAGAGATGCTGCTACAGATAACCAAGCAACTACAGGTAATACAGAGTTAAAAACCATTATGGTAAGTAATGCCTCTGCTGCAACGATTACTAGCGGATGGGATTGGGGTGATTTAAGAGCTATCAATATCTTTCTTGCAAACAGTAGCAAAGCGCAAATAAGTGAAGAATTACTTAATCACTATGTAGGTGTAGGTAGATTCTTTAGAGCCAAATTTTACATCAATAAAGTAAAGCGTTTTTCTGATGTGCCTTGGTATGAAGAGCCAATTGAAACTGGTGACGAAGAAGCCCTTTACAAAGAAAGAGATTCAAGAGAATTTGTAGTAGGTAAGATTATGGAAGACCTTGAGTTTGCTGCGGAGTATGTACAGGATGGTCAGGCGACGGATGAAGTGGATGTTTGGGTAGTAAAATCGTTTTTAGCTCGTTTTGCTTTATATGAAGGTACTTATAGAAAATACCATAGTGAATTAGGTTTAGAAAGTACAGCTACTGAGTTTTTAAATACTGCTGCTACAACTGCCCAAGACATTATGAATAATAGTGATTTCTCAATCTATAATACTGGAAATCCTGCAACTGACTATGCTGAGTTATTTGTAAGCACTAGTTTAGAAGACAATCCAGAAGTGATTTTGGGTACTTATTACGAATCGGATGTATTAAATAGTGGCTGGGGACAATGGTATTTTGGAAACTATGAGTCGAGCCCTTCTAAAGATTTAATGCAGTCTTATTTAATGGCAGATGGTTCTTATTATGCTAACCAAGATGGCTATGAGACAAAGCAGTTTGTGGAAGAATTTGAAAGCCGTGATGCTAGATTGAGCCAGACTTATGCTTTTCCGGGTTGGGAACTGATAAATACAGGCACCTATGCTCAAGGTGGGGGAGTTTATATACAGCAATTGCAAAAGAACTTCTCAGGCTATCATATGATCAAGGGCTATGTAAATAACACCGATCAGCAGGTAATAAACAGTGTTGATTTTCCAGTAATTAGATATGCCGAGATTCTTTTAATTTATGCAGAATCAAAAGCAGAGTTGGGAGAACTTAGCCAAGCAGATTTAGATGTCTCTATCAATCAATTACGTGCACGCGCTGGCATGCCAGATTTAATGTTAAACCCTGAGGTTGACCCTGTGCAACAGGCAAGATATCCATCAATTAGCAATGCAACTTTGTTAGAAATTAGAAGAGAAAGAAGAATTGAGTTGGCCTTAGAAGGCTATCGCTATGATGACATCATGCGCTGGGGAGCTGGTGATAACTTAGAAGTTGAGCCAGAGGGTTTGTATTTTCCGGGACTTGGCAAATATGATTTAACAGGTGATGGTATTGAAGATATCATTTTAATCGCTAATTCTGAGTCAATTCCATCAGGAGAAGACAGAGAAGTAAATGAACTGGGAGAAACACTGACATATTACAGAGTGGGTAGCCAAGGTGATGATGCTTCTGTATATCTAGAAAACGGAGAGTCTGGAACTGTACAAACTGTGGCAGATAGAGGTGAGTTTGTTGCACCAAAGTATTACTACCGCCCAGTACCTCAAACTCAGGTAACTCTAAATCCTAATCTTTCTCAGATTTTTGGATGGTAAACAAAATATGGTTCTATACATAAATTTTGGAGATGCCCCAGTCTTGGGGCATTTCCATTTTATTTTTCGGGTAATTGATTACTCGCTATTACTTCTTTATACCATAAAGCTGAATTTTTAGGAGTTCTCTTTAAGCTTTCGAAATCTACATGTACCATCCCGAATCTTTTGCCGTAGCCAAGTGCCCACTCAAAATTATCCATAAACGACCATGCAAAATATCCGGTGAGTTTAGCACCATCTTCAATAGCCAATAGAGCTTCAGATAAGTAACTATCATAAAAATCGATTCTGCCGGTATCTTTTACCACTCCGTTTTCAGGGCCATTATCAAAAGCACAACCATTTTCAGTAATAATAATTTCTTCTGGTTTATAGCGATTTTGTATCCATAAAAGTAATTTTTTACAACCCCAAGGTACAATTGCCCAACCCATATCAGTTTTTTTCCAACTTGGGTCTACATGTAAAATCACTTCTTGGTCTTCAGAAATACCTCCATTACCATATACATTTTGCTCTACTTTTTTTCCAGTATCTGCTTCTGCCATCATGGTGGTGTAGTGGTTTAATCCGAAGAAATCACTACTGCCTTTCAACATTTCTTTCTCTTCTTCTGTAAATGATGGAAGTCGCTCTTGCACGCGCTCTTTCATTACTTGCGGATAATCGCCAAAGTAAACTGGGTCTGCGAACCAACCTAAGAAAAACTCCAATGCTCTTTGTGCAGCAACCTGATCTTCCAGATTTCTTGTTAAAGGTTCTCGCCAGTCGCAGTTGTTTGTAATGCCAATTTTACCCTTCTGTGCATCCTGAAATTTGTCTCTGTAGCATTTAACCGCCTTTGCATGAGCGAGTAATAAATTATGGGCAGCCAAATAAGGCTCGCTGTTAGAAATTCTTCCCGGAGCCATTACACCTTGACCATAACCAAGAATTGAAACTACCCAAGGTTCGTTTAACGTGATCCATTTTTTTACCCTATCACCCAATTTCTTAAAACAAACCTCAGCATACTCGGCAAAAAAATCAGCTATTTTATCACCTAACCAACCGTCGTATTCCATTTGTAGAGCCAGTGGCAAATCCCAATGGTAGAGCGTAACCCAAGGTTCAATGTCGTATTTTAAAAGCTCATCAACCAAATCAGAATAAAACTGCAACCCTTGCTCATTTACTTTGCCTGTGCCCGCAGGAAAAATTCTAGGCCACGATATAGAAAAGCGATATGCCTTTAAACCCATATCAGCCATTATTTTTATATCTTCCTTATATCTGTGGAAATGATCACAAGCAATATCTCCTGTTTCGCCATTGGCAGTTTTGCCGGAAGTGTGAGAGAAAGCATCCCAAATAGACCAACCTTTTCCATCTTTTTCCCAAGCACCTTCAATTTGATAACTAGATGTTGCTGTACCCCAAATAAACCCTTCTGGAAATTTTTTCATCACCCTTGTTTTAAATTTTAAACTAAGACACTGTAATTTATATAGCACTTAATTTTTGGGGAAATATATTCCAATATTTTTGGACTTTCTTTACATGTAAGCATATAAAAAGAAACATATCGCAAATTCAAAATTTGTTGGTTTGGGCAACCACAGCACTCGATACTTAAGTTTTACTGGTTTCAGGTTTAAGGTTACCGTTCATTTTTTCTACTTGTAAGATAATGTCAATCAGGTTGTCTTCTCTTTCTAAGTTGAGTTTTTTTCTCAGTCTGTATCTGGCTGTTTTTACGCTTTCTGGAGCTATACCCAGAATGGTGGCTGCTTCTTTTAAATTCATATTTAGTCTTAGCAAAGCACACAATTTTAATTCACTTTGAGTTAGTTCTGGGCAGTAATCTTTAAGCGAAGTAAAAAAGTCTTTGTGTACATTCTCAAAATATAATTTAAAATCTTCCCAATCGCGATCATTGTGGAAATTGCCTTCTACTTGGCGATATAATGAATTTAAAGGTTTACTTAAATCTTTTGGCGCAGCTTTTTTAATTTCTATAATTTTCAACTTTAACTCTTCCATCAGCTCATTCTTTTGAATAAAGTTGAGTGTATAACTTGTGAGTTCTTTGTTCTTAAATCGCAACTCTCTAGTTAATTCTTCTTGTTTTAGTTGTTGGTTTTCCATCTTGGTTTTGTTGAGAACCTGCTCATTTAAGAAGAGTTGTTTGTCTTTATCGTGTTTTATTTTTTGGATGCGATAGATGAGAAAACCTAGTATTATAACAAGCACAAAACTGATTGCAAATATGTTTAACCATAAATTGTTGAGTTGCTGTTCTTTGCGTAGTAGCGTTATTTTTTGTTCTCGAATGGTAATTTCCTGATTTTTGCGTTCCAATTCATTTTTGTTTTCTAGCCATACCATTGCCCGCATTTTTTCTATATTCATCATGCTATCTTGCAAGGCAGTATAAGCTTCTTGATATTCTAAAGCTTGATTGTAATTTTTCTGAATGACAGAGATTTCTTTCAGCTTTGAATAGATGTTACTCAGTATTTTTTTAGAACTCACCAACTTGGCTTTTTCAACCCCTTCTTCGTAATAGCTTTTTGCTTTGTTGTAATCTCCCATTTCGAAGAATATGTCGCCAAGTGTTTCATAATTATCAGCAAAACCCACTCTGTCGCTAAATTTCTGCTGATATTCCATAGATTCTAAACAGAGTATTTTGGCAGAATCGAGCTTGTTTTGAGCTTTGTATAATACTCCAAGATTGTGCAGCGCTGTACCCGAACCGTAAATGGAATTTACCTCTTTGCTGAGTTTTAATGCGAGTTGATAGTATTCGAAAGCTTTATTATAATTATTATCCCGATAATAAGCTTTGCCGATGTGATTCGCCGTATTAATCATCCTTTCAGCTTTATCTAGCCTTTCGAAAGTATGAAAAGCTTCCAGAAAGTGATTAAGGGCTTTATCTATCTCTCCTTGGTCGCTGTAAATTAAGCCAATATTCATGGTAGAGTTGGCAATACCGAGAGAGTCTTCTAATAATTGATAGAGCTTTTGAGATTCTAAAAGATGTTTTAAGCCACCTTCGTAATTGCCTCTTGCCCAGTGAGCAACTCCAATAATTCTGTTGGCATAGGCCATACCTGGGAGGTATTTTATTTCTGAGGCTAACTTTAATGCATTAGTGCCATATACCTCAGAGCTATCTGCCTGATATATCCAATAAGAAAAGCCGATTTGATTGAGCAAATTTACCTTGGTGGTATCTTGCTTATCATCTGCTTGTAATTGTTTTTTGAACTCTTGAATCGCCAGTGACTGGCAATAAACTATTTGGGAGGTTGAAAAAAAAATTACAGCAAATAAGAGATTTTTGAGCATCTTAAATGCTATTTAGATGGTTAATAGTGTCTAGTTATTCTAAATATACCAATTTGATGTATATAAAAAAAGAATCACCTGAAGAACAGGTGATTCTATCTGTAACTAAATATAATTATAAGGGATATGCTAATTATTTAATTTTTTTCTCTGTAGAAAGAGTTATTAAATTGAATAAGCTATTTGATTAAAACCTGTATATTATCCATTGTTGCTTTTACAAATAGCAACCACAGGAATATTTACCAGATATGATTTTGGCTGTTTAATTTTAAATGATTTTACAGCAAGTACATCAATTCTAGAATCGTCTAATTGAACATTTGCATATTGCCATGCTTTATTAAATCGCTCTTTTACCTTAATTGCTTCTTCTGGTCTTTTCTGGGCTATTAAGCAATTGTATAAGCCATTAAGTGCCCATCCATTCTCAGGATAAAAAGCAAGGTCTTCCAAGTAGATTTTTTCTGCTTCTTCATATTTTTCAGCTTTTAATAGCACTGCTCCTAAATTATGTCTAACAGAGAAAAACCAGTCTGGCGGTTCATTGTAGGTTAGCGCATCTTCAATTTCTACTGCTTTTGCTAACATCTCAGCTGCTTCTGTAAAATTTCCTTCTTTTTCATTAATGTTAGCTTCCAACATAAGCGCAGCAATGTCTACTAGGTCTTTCACCGCATTTAAATCCCAAATGGTTATTTCATTGAGCACATCAAGTTTGGCAATTTCTTTAATACTATCAAGCGCTTCATTTGCTTTTACTTTATCACCTTGAGAAGAAAATGCCATGCCTCTTGCATAATGCCAAACAGCTTTCGGATAGACCAAATCTTCATCCGGAGATGCTTGATTGAGAATGTTTTCCCATTGCCCAAACTTTACCATCACATAAAGAGGAATGGTGCTATAGTGTTGTAATGTTTCGTAACCTGGTTTGCGGTAAAAACTGGTGTCGGCCAGTGCTGCTACCTGAACGGCTGCATCCAATGCTTTATCAGCTCTGCCTTCTAAGGCTGCTGTTGCTGCCATAAAATGATAATTGTGCGGGTAATATGCCATTGGATAGAGTCCTTGTGCATCGCAAGTTGCCAAATAGACACTATCAGCAAATGCCGCTCTTTCATTAATAACTGTTCCCTCATGATAATGCCCTGTTTTAATATAAATATGACAAGGCATGTGCACCATATGTCCAGCACCTGGCATTAACTCACTAATTACATTGGCACTTTGGAGGCCTCTTTCAGGTTCGCTAGAAGCTTCAATAGAGTGTATGTATAAATGATTAGCCAATGGATGTTTGGGAACATTTTTTAATGTTTGCTCCAAAACATCAACAATTGGTTGTGTCCATGGTTTGGCAGAGCCATCATGTTCGTATAAATCCCAAGGGTGTAAATCCATTAAAGATTCTGCATACAAACTGGCAATGTCAGAATTTTCGGGAAAATCCTTATGTACTTGTGCCATTGCGTTTGCATAGTCAACATCCAATATACTTCTATCTTCAGTTTTGTTGTAATCGTATCTTTTAGCCGTTGCTTCTATCAATGCTTTTTCCCAATCTGAAGCTATGTTTTTAAACTTCTTTGCTTTCTCTATGGAAGTTTTTACTTCTTTTAAATTGGCATCGTCCATTGCTGCATTAATGTTGGGTCCTAAAGTATAGGCAACTCCCCAATAGCACATGGCACAAGTCGAATCTATTCTGGCAGCTTCTCTAAATGCTCTTGCTGCTTCGTCGTGATTAAAACCATAAGTGAGGTTAAGCCCTTGATTAAAAAGTTTTTGAGCTAAATCAGATTTGGTGCTAATCTTTAAGCTGTGTTCTCCAAGATTATCAAATAAAGGAGCTCTTAATTCTGGCGAATTAGACTGATTACACGAAATAATACTGGCTAGTATAAACAAATACAATAGGATAAATTGTATCCTTTGATAATTCAAATTCTTTAATCTGTCCATAATTTATAACAATAAGGAGTGAATACTTTTGTGTCTGTGAAGTATGTTTAGTGTTAATCAAAAAGAAAAATATAGTAGCCGTAAAATACGGCTACCATACCCACGACTTACTAAACACAAAGTAATGAGGTTGGCTATTTTATAACCGAGTGTTCTTCACTGGTTATTCAAGCTAATATTTTTAATAATCGGGCTGGCTTGTAAAGCTGATTGTAATGGTTAGTTTGGAGATATTTGCTGATTAAAAAATCGTTTTTAATGTAATGATATTACTATCTGGTGTTTACTAATTTACTTATAAAATTAAGGATTAACTAATTGGCAATTACTAAGATCTACATTCATTGTATACCCTGTGCACACTCCTGTTAATCCTACCCACATACCTTCTTTTAATTCTTTGTTTAAAGAGGATGACTCTTTATCCATTATGCATTTTAAATAGTATAGCATCTTGCTAGGGCCTAAATAGACTATAATTTCGTCTTTATCATTTTTAGCTACCCGTTGTACTTTTCCAGATACATACAGTTCTTTATCCAAATATTTTTGAATAGCCTTCGGGTTATTTAAAGTAAACTCTTCAAAAACCTGCTCTGCACTTAAATGATATGCTATTCTTTTATTGAAAACCTGAGCTTGATTAAACGAAAACCAGCATAGCGATAAAACAAATAAAACAGCTATTGTCTGACAGTTGAATATATACTTAATCATATCCTGTATTTTGATTTTAAATCTTCTGCTTAAAGTATATCTGGCTAGTTCAGCTGGCATTCGTCAATTATTTATTTATTGGTTGAAATTACAAAGAGGTGTTGAATATTGGTTTCTTTGAGAAGGCAAGGGTGCGATAATCACACACCTGCCTATATATCAATTGATTAAAGCTCTTCAGAAATATCTGAGTTACCGAATACTAAGAAACCATTTACATCATGTCCGTTAGTATCACCTCTGTTCTCATCGTTAGCAAAGAAATACATTGGTTTCCCTTTGTAAGTATTTTGATCAGAACCATCCACTTTACCAAAGTCAGATGCTACAAGAATAGACGGTAAGTATTTGATGTCTTCAGTAAATGGAGGCCAAACATCAAGGCAACCACCAGAACAATTGCTTATATCTTCTTCATCATTAGATGAGTTGTAAAGTGTATTTCCAGTTTGGTCTACCAAGTAGATGTTTATGTCTTCAGCGATATCTTTACCACCAATCATTAATGTGTAATCTGGCTTAGCTACATAAAATAAGTTTAGTACCTTGTCGCCATTAATATCACCTGGGGTGTTATCATTATTAAAGAAATAAAGCGGCCATCCTTTGTAAGTGGTTTGTTTGCCACCATCTGTATTGGTGATTGTACCAAAATCATTTTTACTTAAGCCTTCACTAACTTTAATGTCAGCCTCATAAAATACTGTCCAGTTGTCTAAACAACCACCTGCGCAATTGCTGATACCTTCTACATCTCTACCAAAAAAGTAAAGAGAGTTACCTTCTTTGTCTGTAAGAATATTACCAAATTCAGAAGTACTAGCAAGCTGTACTGTATAATCTTCTGGATATATATCATCGTCGTCATTATAGTCATCTTCATCGCATGAGATTACAAAAGAAGTCAAGCCGATTAAAAGCATTAAAATCCAGTTTCTTTTAAAGGAATTCATCTGAAATAATAGTTTGAGTTATAAAAAAAATTTGACACTAAGAATTAAATTTCGTGATGTGAATTTAAATCTGTAACTGTGCAGCAAAGTTAACGGGGATGGTTGCGGAAAGGCTAAAAAATGAGGTAGACAAAAGGTAAGCGAGGAGATTTTAAGTGTGTACAATATGTAGACAGTTTTCGTAAAAAAATGCTTCTATTTGCACAGAATGCCGTTTTTATTCTTTTATAAAAGTTTACAGAAACCGGTTATTTAGTTTAAAAAAGTCTATTAATTGCTGAAAATTGAAATACCATTTTTTTGACAATTTGCCTTTGTCAACCTACTGTCTACTTCCACATACAAATTGATTAATCGGCAGAAAATAAGAATAAGAAAATAGATTTAGTTGAGTAGTGACAAAATGACTGTACTAAAGGGTTTTAGATGACAAAATGTCATATTTAATATAATTTCTGTCATTGGAAATCTGCAAAATTGACCAAAAAACCACTTGGCATTAATTCTGAATATAGCTTATCAGATTTACAAAATTTATGTTCAACTTAAAAACAGGAGGTTAACATGTCACTTGTAAGAAGAAATCACGACAATTATTTTCCAACACAATCATTTGGAGGATTATTAGATCAGTTTTTTAACACAGAATTATTCGATTGGCCAACACGTAATTTTTCTAGCACCAATACTACGCTTCCTGCAGTAAATATTAAAGAGGAAGAAGAAAAGTTTACAGTAGAAATGGCAGCTCCGGGAATGAAAAAAGAAGACTTTAAACTGGAAATAGACAACGACAAATTAACCATTTCTTCTGAGCACAAAACAGAAAAAGAGGAAGTTGGCAAAGACAATTATACTCGAAGAGAGTTTAGCTATCAGAGCTTTGTAAGATCATTCAATTTGCCAGAAACTGTAGATAGCGATCAAATTAAAGCTAGCTACGAAAATGGTGTTTTAATGCTTGATATTCCTAAAAAGGAAGAAGCTAAGCCAAAACCAGTTAAGTTGATTGATGTGAAATAAAGCGATTAAGATATAAGGTGGGGGTGGTTTTATCCACCCTTTACATAAGTAAATAATTTCTTTATGTTGTTTTAAATAGTGGAGGTAGCTATGAAACTTTTAGATAAAGAAATCAACCTAAAAAAAGATATTCCAACATGGTTTAATAAGGTTTTAGGAAAATTGAATTTGCTGCCAGATAGGTTAAGTAATGGTTTGCAAAATATAACTACAGCGTTTACTAATGATGATAATGCTTACGACCTGAAAATTCAGATGCCGGGTCTTAAGAGAAAAGATATACAGATTGAAATAAGGGATAATTATTTAATTATTTCGGCTGAAAAGAAATCCGAAAAAAGAAACAATGGGAACAACTGGATGAGTGAATCTTACAGTTATTCATCCTATACCAGAACTTTTAAAATTCCAGACGGAGTTGATAAAGATAAAATAGAGGCTAGAATGAAGCATGGAATACTTACCCTTAAGATGAAATCGAAAACATTAGTTGGTATGAAAAACAAAAGGATGATTCCAGTTGCGTAAGTGTAGTCGGAGATAAAGTTTAGAACAGCGTAAAATGAGTGAATAGTTTACCGGGCAGAAATGCCCGGTTTTTTTATGTTTAATTGATATTTATTTCTCTAATAAAAATTTTGGCTACAGTCTTGATCTTTTGACGGTTGGCCGCTGCCGTACTTTTATATCAAGATAAAAGTACAAATAATTAAACTATCTAATATGGATTTAAATGATTGTATGAATTGCTAAAAAAAACTGCATCATCAAATACTTTCCACAGCTTCTTGCTTCTTAGTATCTTCTTTTACGTGCTTATTCAGCTTTTTATTTAATAGCATGAATAAGCTAATAGCTATAGCGAATTGAAAAAGGCATGTCATTAGGCTGTAAGACTTAAATGGATCGTACCATTTATCGACTTTAGCAGCATCTATCAAAAACCAAATAACCAAGCCAGTACCGATAGGAGGAACCAGATAGTTCATAATAATTTTCCAGACAGGTTTAATCTTCCAGTCATCGTTTTGCTGTTGGTTTTCATCTTCTCTAAGCTTATCCAGTCCATATTTAATAAGCACAATAGAAAAGAATACACCCGAAAGAATAAGTGCTACACCCCAAACAAAATCCTGATTACCTAATATATCTAGACTAATTGCCGAAGGGATACCAAATGCATAACTGGCAATACCTATAATTAAAAGTGCTTTACTTCTCGAAAAACCAAAATCAACAAAAACCCTGGCAGGTAATTCTAACTGTGCGATTAATGAAGAAAAACCGGCAAAGGTTAAACCCATAAAGAATAAAATAGCCAATACATTTCCACCAAACATTTTGGCAAACAATTGCGGCATCCATATAAAAGTAAGACCTGTTGAGGCAGGCCCACTGGTTTTTACAACTTCGAGTAGCTGCGTTTCAGACATGCCCATATCATTTTTTAAGATAGCGAATACTGTCCCGAAAATTACGATGGCAGAAATGAGAGAGATGCAGTTATTACCAATTCCGGTAAAGAAAGCATTTTTCACAATTCCCTGCTCAGATTTCATGTAAGCGGCATAGGTAATAAAAAGTCCCCAGCCAGCACCTGTATCCCAAGCATTTTGCGTGAGTGCTTCCACCCATATTTTAGGGTTGCTCAGTTGAGCCCAATCTGGAGTAAATAAGTAATTGATTCCTTCTAGCGCACCATCTAGCGTAAGTGCTCTTATGATGCATAATATCAATATCACCAACAAACTGGGAATTAAAACCTTATTTACCTTTTCGATAGAAGAAACGCCTTTCCAGATAGCCAAACAACCCACAACTAGAGCCAATGTGTGTGTGGCTAATGGCCAGTAACTGTCTTGATAACTATTCCAGATAAACATGGCGGTTTCTGTATTTTCTGGTAGTGAGTGGCTCATCATGTAGAAGAAATAATAGATACACCAACCCACCACTACAGAATAGAAAAATGTAATGGCTGTAGCTACAAAAGCCATAAAAGCACCCATCCATGTGAGTTTGCCATTTGTAGCTCCCTTCATCGCACCAATCAATCCCATTCTAAACTTTCTGCCAATGGCATATTCACTTATAATTAAAGGTATACTCCAAGTAAGTAGAAAAATAACCCAAGCAAAAATGAATGCTCCGGCTCCGTTTTCAGAACCATTTTGGGCAACAATTCTTGGAAACCGCCAGATGTTTCCTGTACCGATTGCTATACCTAGAACACTAAGTAAAAATGCTGTTTTTGATGAGAACCTTTGATGAATGCTTTTGTCCATATTTATCTTCCCAATAATTTAAATAATTGATTTTATAAGAAATGAGATAAATCCGAGCGGATTAATTAATGTGCTTTACAAATTTAAAGTGTAAGTAATACACATATAAGACTGATATTGACTATAACTTATACTATTTTTGCATGAGTAAACCGTGAGATTAGATATTCAAGTAAAAAACTGCATAATTTAACCTAAATACTTGAATATGTCATCAAAATCGTACTAGTAGTGGGTAAAATTTTAGAAAACTGAAATTTGAATGATCGCTACTTTTAAAAAATGGTTAGATAGGGATTTTGCAGAGTAAAATGGATGGGCTTTTTAACAGGTTGGTTTTTTGTATTTCGCATTAAATAACAATGTGTTTTTACAGAGAAATTGAAATCATTTAAATGTAAATATGGATTGTGGGTAGTCTTTTAATTAAGACTGCCTGCTTTTGAGAAGTGTTAAATTATGATGTTTAAAAAATTAGATTTATTCAACTCTATTATGACGAACAAATTCTTTCTATTTACGCTGTTCTTTTTGGCAGTATCATTTAAACTCTTTTCTCAACAAGCCAACATCACCATCAATGCAAAAGAGTTGGGAGCAGAAGTTTCACCTGATTTGCATGGTATTTTTTTCGAGGAAATTAGCCATGGAGGAGAAGGTGGATTATATGCTGAGTTAATACAGAATAGGGGATTTGAAGAAAGTCGCGTGCCTGAAGGTTGTTCTCTGGATTCAGGTTGGATTATCCCGCCGAGAACCCCGCATTTTAGAACAGGTAAAGTTGTAGATTGGAAGATGAAATTTGAGCCTACCAACGATTGGCCTGCTTGGTCTCTAGCTACTTCTGGTAAATCTGAAGCAGAAATATCTCTTACTCAAGATCAGCCATTAACCAAAGCGACTCCAAATTCATTGCAGATAGATATTTCTAGTTATGATAACCAAGGAAGAGTAGCAGTTGCAAACGAAGGATTTTGGGGAATTAAAGTAGAAAATGGAGCCACTTATAATTTATCATTTTACCTCAGAACTGATAAAAAATATAAAAGCCCGGTAACTGTTTCGCTCGAAACAGAAGAGGGAGTAGTATTGGCAAAACATACTTTTAATAAAGTAAACTCAAAAAGTTGGCAAGAGCATACTTGCGCTTTAAAGGCTACTGCATCAGCAGCTAAAGCAAAATTCTATATCACTTTTGAAGGAGAAGGAATAGCATGGTTAGATTTTGTTTCTTTGTTTCCTGAAAAAACTTTTAAGAACAGACCCAATGGCATGCGCCCAGATTTGGCTCAGTACTTAGCTGATTTAAAACCTGCATTTGTAAGATGGCCGGGTGGTTGTTTTGTAGAAGGCATAAGTGTAGAAAGTGCACCGAACTGGCAAAAAAGTTTGGGTAAATTAATCGATAGGCCGGGTACTTACAGTCCTTGGGGATACTGGTCTAGTGATGGAATTGGCTACCACGAATTTTTGCAGTTTTGCGAAGACATTGATGCAGATGCCATGTATGTATTTAATTGTGGTATTGCCTGCGAAATGCGTGCAGGGCCTTATTTGCCAGAAGATCATGTTCCATCGATTATAGAAAATGTGTTGAATGGAATTGAATATGCCATTGGTCCAGCTGATTCTGAATGGGGCAAAGTGAGAGCAGCTAATGGACATCCAGAACCATTTCCACTTAAATATATAGAAGTGGGAAACGAGCAAAAAGGTCCAGAATATGGAGCAAGGTTTAACACTTTCTATAAAGCGATAAAAGATAAATATCCGCAATTAACCATTATTGCTAGCATGGGAATTTCGCATGTAGATAAGCCTACAGTTGAATCGATTGACAAAATGGACATAGCTGATGAGCATGCATATAAAGGTATTTATTGGCCAATGATCTATCACGATTGGTACGATAAATATGAGAGAGGTGATTGGAAATTGTATGTAGGTGAGTATGCTTGTAATAGTGGCGTAGGTAGCGGAAATATGATGGCGGCTTTAAATGATGCTACTTATATATTAGGTATGGAGCGCAACTCCGACATGATCACTATGACTAGTTATGCGCCATTACTTGAGAATATGAACGATACCGATTGGCCAGTTAACCTCATTAGGTTCGATAATGAAAGAAGTTTTGCCAGAATTTCTTACTATGCCATCCAGATGCTCAATGAGAACAAGGCGACTGTAAACCTAGATACTAAGATTGATATTAAAGCCAATGAAGAAGTAAGTGCATCTAAGTTTGAAGGTAAAATTGGTTTAAGCACTTGGGATACTTATGCCGAATTTAAGGATATTGAAATCATTCAAGATGGTAAAACCATATATCAATCAGATTTTGCAAAAAGTGCAGACGAGTGGGAAACAACTGGCGGCAATTGGGAAGTAAAAGATGGCGCTTTGGCACAAACAGATTATGGAGTTTGGCCTCTAGCAATTCTGAAAGATCAAGATTACAGTGCTTATACCTTAAAACTGAAAGCAAGAAGAACTGGCGGTTACAATGCTTTTATGATTCCTATTGCCATTAAAGATCATGATAATTACCTGAGAGCGCATATTGGTGCTTGGCTAAATCGTGTAGCTGCTTTTGAATTGGTAACGAATGGTACCGATGCGATGGTAACACAACCAGTTACACTTGAAAACCCTATTGAAACAGACAAATGGTACGATGTGGAGCTACAAGTAAATAATGGAACCATTGATTGTTATTTAGATGGGGAGTTGCTGATGACCTACAAAGACCCAAGAAGATTTTTTAGCATTGCTGGAAAAGATGAAGCAACTGGTGAAATTGTAGTGAAGGTAGTAAATGCTAGTGACAGCCCTTACCAGACTGCAATCAATTTGGAAGGTGTGGAAAAAGTGAATCCAGTTGGAAAAGTAATTACACTTTCAGCAGAGTCTGCCGATGCAGAAAACTCTTTAGATGAACCAGAAAAGTATGTGCCTGTAGAAACTGTTTATAAAGAATTTAAACCAACGTTTGAAATGGCATTTAAACCTTGGTCGGTAACTGTTCTCAGAATTAGTACTAAATAATTAAGACATCATTGAATTATTAATAATATTAGAAAATCAGAATGAAGAAGGTTTTAGAATTAACGCTAATTATTTTAATCATAGCCACTCCGTTTGCGTGTGAGCAGAAGGAGAAAAAACAAGACTATCCAATACAGCCAGTTACATTTACTTCGGTACAATTTAACGATAGCTTTTGGGCTCCTAAAATTGAGACGAATAGAGGCACCTCAATCCCAAGTGCATTTGGCAAATGCGAAGAAACAGGCAGGTTCCACAACTTTGCTTTGGCTGGCGGCTTATCAGACGGAGAGCACATTGGAAATTTCCCTTTTGATGATACCGATGTTTATAAAGTATTGGAAGGTGCTTCTTACACATTGGCAGTGCAAGATGACAAAAAACTAGATGCTTTTCTAGATAGTGTAATCAATTTGATTGATGCAGCGCAAGAAGAAGATGGCTATTTGTTTACTGCTCGAACCAACGAGAGTGAGCGCTTAAGAGGTTGGATGGGTTCTAAACGTTGGGAGAGATTAAACAGTCATGAACTTTACAATACTGGTCACTTATTAGAAGCAGCCGTAGCACACCACGAGGCAACAGGTAAAGACAATTTATTAAAGATTGCGATCAAAAATGCTAATTTAATTGATCAGGATTTTGGTCCGTCTGAGCAGCAGAAACATTGCCCCTCTGGCCACCCAATTGTAGAAATGGCACTTGTGAAATTGTATCGTGAAACTGGTGACGATCGCTATTTAAAACTGGCCAAATATTTTATTGACGAAACTGGTATTGCTACAGATGGTCATGATTTAAGCCAATACAGCCAAGATCATATGCCAGTGGTAGACCAAAAAGAAGCAGTTGGACATGCAGTGCGCTTTGGTTATTTGTATTCTGGTGTTACAGATGTGGCTGCACTTACAGGCGACGAAGCTTACAAAAAAGCAATTTTAAACTTGTGGGATAATGTAGCTTCTAAAAAGTTATACATCACAGGTGGTATAGGTGCTAGATCGATGGGTGAGGGATTCGGTGAGAATTACGAGCTACCAAACATGACGGCTTATTGCGAAACTTGTGCTTCAATCTCAAATGTTTATTGGAACCACCGCATGTTCTTATTATTTGGTGATTCTAAATACTACGATGTTTTAGAAAGAACCCTTTACAATGGTCTTATCGCAGGTATTTCTTTAAGTGGAGACAAGTTTTTCTACGACAATCCATTAGAATCAGACGGTTCTCACGATCGTGCTCCTTGGTTCGATTGTGCTTGTTGTCCGGGCAACATCACCCGATTTATGGCTTCAGTTCCGGGTTATCAATATGCAGTAAAAGATGATGCTGTGTATGTAAATCTATTTGCAACAGGCGAGTCTGAACTGGATGTTGAAGGCAAGAAATTCCATTTAAAACAAACCACCAAATATCCTTGGGAAGGTCAAGTAGCTATTGAGGTAACCAAACCCACTGGCAGCGAACTTGACTTAAAAATTAGAATTCCGGGTTGGGCTAAAAATGAAGCGATTCCTTCAGATTTATACAAGTTTATAGAAGGGCAAAAAGGGAATATAAAAATCAGTATCAATGGTGAAGAAGTAGACTACAAAACAGAACAAGGTTATGCGGCACTTTCTAAAGATTGGGAAGCGGGTGATGTTGTATTGGTGAATCTTCCATTAGAAGTAAAAAGAGTAGAAGCACACGAAAATGTAGTGTACGACAGAGGTAAAACTACTTTCCAAAGAGGGCCGGTTGTATATTGTTTCGAAGGTGTTGACTACGATAAAGGAAGCATTTTTAGTACTTATGTTCCAGAAGGAGCGGAGGTGAAAGCTGAGTATAAAAAAGACTTTTTAGGTGGTGTAGTTACTTTAGATGTTGCCGGAAAAGGTTTGTTTAAAGAAGGTGAAACCATAAAAGAAGAGGATGTCGCATTACAAGCAATTCCATACTATAGCTGGAATAACCGTGGCAAATCTGAAATGCTTATTTGGATGCCAGATAATGCAGAAACGGCTGTAGTAAGAGACATGAATTCTTTAACAGCTCAAGCGACTCCTTCGGTAGAAGGTTACGACAAGGGCTTTGGATTAAAAGATGGATTTACCCCAAAAAACTCAGGTGATGTAGATAAAAACTTCTTTTTTTGGTGGTTAAAAAATGGCTCAGAAGAGTGGGTAAAATACGAATTCGAGAAACCAGTAAAAATATCTAAATCGGATGTATACTGGTTAAACTACGACCATTACGATTACACAGCTAGAGCGCCTAAATCTTGGGAACTAGAATACTTAAAAGGTGAAGAGTGGCTTCCGGTAAAAAATAAAACTTCTTACAATACCGAACTCAACCAATTCAACTCCGTTGAGTTCGAGCCAGTAACTACTACTGCCATCAGGCTAAATGCTACAATGCAAGACAGCGTTTCGGCAGGTATACTGGAATGGAGAGTTGAATAATTAAAAATGGATGAATAGATAGAAAAAAGTCGGATACTTGTCCGGCTTTTTTTATGGCTAAAATCTTAGCAACTGATATAAATCTTTTACTCATAATATAGTATACACGCCTTTTAAAAATAAAATCTTCCGGCAAGCATAAAGCTATACACTGCTTGAACTTATTTCACTATATTAGAATTTATAAAATACTTCCCGACTTACTAAACCACCAGTATTAGCATTCATACATTGCCGAACACAAGCTTCGGTACATGTCTTTTTTGTTAAAATTTTTTGAGTGATGAATACACCCACGGCGACAAAGAACAAGGAAATTACGGTGGCAGTTTTACCTTTCCAACTTTACAATAATCCTGATGAGTTTAGCCCTTTGCATTTAGGCTTTACAGAAGATCTCATAAACAACTTTTCTATGTTTATGGGGCTTTCGGTTATATCTCAATATTCTACACAACATATTAAAGATATTTCTAACGAAGCCGAAATACATAAACTCGGTGCCGACTATTTGGTGACAGGCAGCTTTCTAAATCTAGGCATCGATATTCGTATTGGTCTACAACTTATTAGAACCGAAGATAAAAAGGTGGTTTTTTCAAACCAATATAGGGTAAAGCCAGAGTCTTTATTAAATGCAGAAGATACCATCACTCAGCAAATTGTAAGTATTTTGCAGGAGAAAATCGATTATGATTTACTTACTTTTTCATACAAAAAACAAACTGTACAACTAGCTGCTTACGAGAACTGGCTCATTGGAATGGATTACCTCAAAAAATGCAGTTTAGAAGATGACCAAATCGCCAGAGAGTACTTTGAAGCAGCTTTAAAAATCAACTCGAAATATGCTCGTGCACATACGGGTATTTCACTTTCTTATTTTAATGAATGGAGTTGCCAGCTTTGGGAACGCTGGGACGAAAGCCACAAAGGTGCGATGGAAAATGCTCGAAAGGCACTCGAACTGGATGAAAACGACTATCAAGCATTAATGATTTTAGGCAGATGTTATTTGTACACTAAAGATTTTGAGATGGCTGAGCATTGCTTGAGAAAGTCTTTAAAAATGAATCCGAATGACTCACAGAATTTGTTACATGTAGCATTTTGGTTCAGCTTTTTGGGTTATGCAGATGAAGCCGAGCAATATTTTTTAAGGGCAAAAAAACTCAATCCTTTCTATAATGATACCTATTATACTTATGGTATACAGATATATTTTGAGTTGGGCAACTATGAGAAATGTATTGAATATGCTAAAAAAATAGATATTAATAACTATTGGGTTGATTTACCGGCTTATATGGCTGCCATATATTTCCACCTTTCTGATATGGAAAAGGTAAAAGAGTGTTGGCAGCTTTATTTGAAAAGGTTTAAGGCATATATTCTTAAAAATGATGCTGATACAGAGAATGCCCAAATCACCAAAAACATGGATTGGCGAACCGATTCTTTTTCTCAAAAAGCATTTGAGTGGCATGTTTCGGTGAATCCTTACAGAGACAAAACCAACCTGAAACCTTTCTGGGAATTTATTTCTAACAAACTCAATATACATACGCAGCCAGAAACTGTAAAGCCAAAGGAACAGACAGAAGCTGCTTTTGTGCAAGTAGGTGAAATGTGGGAAATGACTTTCCAACAAAAAACAGTAATGCTAAAAGATGCCAAAGGTTTTCACGACTTACTTGCCTTATTAAAATCACCAGAAAGAGAAATCCACTGTATGGAATTAATGGGTGTGCAAGCATCCGATTCGCAAGGTGTAGAGGTGATAGATTTATATGCAAAGTCTAATTATGTAAAGCGTATAAAAGATTTGCAGCACGAAATTGCGGAGGCAGAAGATATGAATAATTATGAAGTGCTTGGCAGCTTACAAGAAGAGTATGAACAATTGGTAGATCATCTTACTAAAAACTTGGGTATTGATGGTAAACCCAGAGAAACTGGTTCTAGCATTGAAAAAGCGCGTTCGGCAGTAACTTGGAGAATTAGGAGTGCCATTAAAAAAATAGAAAGCCAGCATCCTGCATTGGCAAAGCATTTTTCGCTCTCTGTAAAAACGGGTACATTTTGTTGTTACCAACCCGAAACTCCTATAAACTGGCAATTATAAGATAAGTGTAAGTGCGCCTTACAATGTGGTTTTCCCCAAACTTACATTGTAAGGCAAAAACTTACGCATTAAAAAGTGATTAGCAATAACACTTTAAAATCTTATAATTATGCCAACACCAATTGAAATTTTATTAGATCCAATATCCCTAATAGTAATCGCTATGTATATGGGATTAATGATTTGGGAAGCACTTTTTCCAGCAAGAAAATTACCTTATGTAAAAAACTGGAAACTAAAAGGAATAGCAGCATTTGCCATTTACTTCTTTCTGTCTTCGTATCTGCCTTTAATGGTAGACCCTTACTTAGAAAAATTCATATTATTCGATTTAACAGGCTTGGGTGATTATGGCGGAGCTATAGTAGGCATTTTATTATACGCTTTCGGCGAATACGTATGGCATCGAATTATGCACCGTTCAGACTTTTTATGGAGAACAGTTCACCAAATGCACCACAGTGCAGAAAGACTAGATACTTATGGTGCATTCTTCTTTAGTCCGGCAGATATGATCGGATGGACTTTGTTAGGCAGTGTGTGTTTTGCTCTACTTGTAGGCATAAATCCGCAGGCAATCACCATTGTTTTACTGGTAACTAATTTCCTCGGGATATTCCAGCACGCCAATATCAAAACGCCTCATTGGATGGGTTACTTCATTCAAAGACCAGAAAGCCATGCGGTACACCACCAAAAAGGATTGCATAAAGGAAATTACTCTGGATTGCCCATTTTCGATATACTGTTTGGTACTTTCTACAACCCAAAAGCTTTCGAAAGTGAAACTGGTTTTTACAATGGTGCATCTGCTAGAATCGCTGATATGTTACTCTTTAAAGACATCAGTTCCGATGACTCGAAGCACAAGCCGAAAGATGAAAATAAAGAAATGGTGAAAGCTTAAATGCAGACGATGAATATTTATAAAAATAGAATTCAAGATCATCTGGCATATGCCTTAGAATATAGCGAAACGACCTATTGGAGCAAGTTATATAGCAGCCATCTAAACGGATTAAGGTCTTTTAGTAATGTGATCGCCGGTGCTTTTACCGGCGCCTTGCCAGAGGTAGACGTATTAGCCATGAACAGAGTCTTAGGCTTAGGCATGGATAGAAAAATAGAGCAGAACGATATTCAAAAGATCATAGACTTTTATTATAAATCTGGCTCTAAGCGATTTTTTGTACAAGTGAGTCCGTATGCACAACAAGAAAACCTTACAGAATTGCTTGCTCAAAATGGACTGCAATTGCATAACAATTGGGTGAAGTTAGTAAGACCGGCTCACAAGGTTTTGCTTCAAAATAATCCAGACTTAAAGCTTATTAAAATCGGTAAAGAAAAGGCGATGCTGTATGGTAAAATCATTTTCGAAAGCTTCGACTGGACAGATACCCGATTGATGGAATGGTTAGCAGCATCGGTAGGGCAACAAGGTTACCATCATTATTTGGTGATGCATAATGATGTTGCAATTGCAGCGGGAGCCATGCATATTATGGGTAACTTTGCTTCTATGGCATTTGCAGGTACTTTGCCAGAATACAGAGGTATGGGGGCTCAAAACATCTTGCTTAAAAAGAGAATTTCATATGCTTTAGGTTTGGGTTGCACTTATTTTATTGCAGAAACCGGAGAAGATAAGCTCGAAAAACCAGTACCCAGTTACAGAAATATGATGAGAATTGGTTTTGTGCCAGCCTATCTCAGGCAAAACTGGATTTTTCAATTTAATTAATATTTGCCTTAACATTAAAAGCCAGTGGGTTACAATTACTTCTGTAATCTGCTGGCTTATTTATTTAATATATGAGTGATTTTAAAAACTTTTTTTACGCGACGATCTTCAATATATTTACCGCAAATGTTGATAGAGAGAGATATGAAGATCATTTTTTTGAGTATTTTGCTGTTTTCGGTGGTTCAGTGTTTTGCTCAAACCGATTCATTATCAGAGAGTAATTCAAGTTCAGAAGATACCGCACAAGCTGAAGTAGATTCTATTTTTTCTGATGCTTTTTTAAAGATTGAAATTCTAAAAAGAAGCTTACAAGAATTAGAAAGTGATATTCCAAGTGATAAAAAACTGGAAGAAACATCTTTAAGTTTTCAGAATCAAATTGAATATTATGATTCACTAATTGAAGTCATTTCAGAGAGTTCTTTAGAGTATAAAAGACTTGATGATCTTCGGGATTTAGAAAAAGTTAAAAATGAGAACCTTGAAAAAATTGCTTCTTTACAATCTAAAGTAAGAGGTTTTACTTCAGAAGTAACAGATTATAGAGATCGACTAATTAAGTTATTTGAAAAGCTAAATGAGATCAAAAGCGATTCGGTAGAACTTTCGAATAACTCAAGGTTATTTAACGACTACTCCCAGATCAAAAGCAAAATTGAAACGCAAAGTAATGGCTTTGGGAAGATACTTGGCAAGATGCAGAAAGAACTTACTTTGCTGAATGACTTGCAAGGAGTAGAGCAGGAAAACATACAAAACATAAAAAAGGTTACCCGAACCAAGATACGCAAACAATCGGTACCCATTTGGCAGTCAGAAGTAAAAGATAACATTCCTCAAAGAGCATGGATATCTTTTAAAAATAGTGTTTTTGATATCTATAAATACCTGAAGGATAATCCTGAGCGCATTTATGCACATATTTTTGTTTACGCCATTATCTTATTAATTGCCCTTTATTTTAAGAAGAAAGAACATCTTTGGGAGAAGTATATAGGTAAGGAAGAGGAGATTAAAAATGTGTTGCATCCACTGCAAAGACCCTATACTTCTAGCTTACTTTTATCGATTACCATTTCACCTTGGATTCACGATGGGGCACCTTCCGACTTTTTCGATACCACGCTCATTTTTCTGTTGATACCAATCTTGGTTTTTCTTTACAGCTCAAATATTAAGAATCTGTTTAGAGAATCAGTGTATTTCTCAATCATTTATTTTATCATCCACATACAGCACTTTGTGTATGACAACACCCTGTTTCAGCGGATAACCATGTTGGTGCTGGCATTGCTACTATTAATTGTAGTAAACAGGTTGAGAAAGATTTATGATGGTGCGAATGTCGTATTCTTTAAGCAATTGTTTAAAGGAGCTATAGCGCTTTTACTCGCTTCTATTCTGGCAAATATTTTTGGCTATTTTGCCTTTTCGGAGTTTTTGCTCTCCAAAGTGGCAGCAGTAATTGTACTGGCTGTAGTTTTCCATATTTCCACCTTTGCCATTATCGATGTTATCAAACTGATTATGCTCACCGAAAGGGTAAATAAGTTTAATTCGGTGAAGCTTTATTATGAAACTATCAAAGACACCATAACCAAGTATGTGCGGCTCATTGCCTTTTTCTTTTGGATAATTGTGGTATTAAGAATATCGGGCTACTACGATACAGTAATGTCAAGAGTATTAGGCTTTTTAACACATCAGCATTCCCTAGGCTCTATCAGCTATACTATTAAAGGCATTATCCTCTTCATTTTGACCATTTACACCTCAGTAAAAATTTCTAACATTTTAGAGATTTACTTTAAAGAAGATTACGGTAGAGGTAATGAGGGAACAAAGCGAAGTATAGGTACCATCACTATTATGATACGCTACAGTATTATTATAATAGGTTTTCTATTTGCCATTTTATTTTCCGGTTTGCCAATAGAAAATATAACCATTGTGGCAGGTGCTTTGGGAGTAGGTATTGGTTTTGGTTTGCAAAACATCATCAACAACCTTGTATCCGGATTTATTCTGGCCTTGGAAAGACCCATACAAATTGGAGACATTGTGCAGCTAGATCAGTTTACAGGTGAAGTGCAAGATATAGGAATTCGAGCAAGCAAGATTAGAACTTTTGATGGTTCCGAAGTGATTGTGCCTAATGGAGAGTTGATCTCTAAGCAGGTAGTTAACTGGACACACTCAGATAATTATAGACGAATAGAAATTTTTGTAGGTGTGGCTTACGGCTCACCAACCGAAAAAGTGAAAAAGCTATTGAATCAGGCTATAAATTCTTGTTCGCATATTCGCAGCAACCCAGCTCCATTGGCGCTTTTTCACGATTTTGGTGATAACTCATTGAATTTTAGAATTCTTTGCTGGACGAGCATCGATACACTTCTACTTGCCAAAAGTGAAATTATAACTGAAATTGATAATTTATTTAGAGCGAATAATATCAATATTCCATTCCCGCAAAGAGATATTCACGTGCGCACTTTAGACCCTTCAATTCAGTTTACAAAGCCCGAAGAGAAACAACCTGAGCAGACAGAGTCTAAACCAGAAAAGCATCCTGAGCCTGAAGATCGCGAAGAAGAAAACGATGAAAATTAAAATCTTAAAGATGGAATTATAGGCTTAATTCCATCTTCTTTCCAGATTTAACAGCGCTGTAAATCGCATCAATAATTTTTAAATCTTTTACGCCTTCTTCTCCATCAACTGGAACAACTGGTTTTTTACCATTGAGAATAATTGCTGCCATCTCATCCATTTGGATGGTTTGATGTGTTTTATGTGGATGAGTTAACTCGCCTTTGTGGGTACGACCTTTTATTGGGCCATAACCAGAAGCAGGTTGTAGCTCTGCAAAACCATTTACACCATTTAGAAAGAAACTGTCTAGGTTATTCATCGCATAAGTAGACAAGCAAGAAGCCACAGCTCCGCTTGGGAATCCCATTTGAAACTGGATGGTTTCATCAACTCCTTCTTTAAATTTTACCGGATCGGTTTTAGTTTCTTGGGCTGTAACCCAAATAGGCTCTTCTCCCACCATGTAACGAGCTCCATTGATAGAGTAGACTCCAATATCCATCATAGAACCACCACCAGCAAGCTCTGGGTCTAGCCTCCATTGGTTTGGGTTACCAATTATAAAACCAGATAATCCTTGAAAAAACTTAATTTCTCCAAACTCACCTGCCTTTCTCATTTTGATAATTTCCAATGTCTTAGGCTCGAAATGCATTCTGTAACCAACTAGCAATTGTACATTAGCAGCCTTACAAGCATCCACCATTTCTTGCCCTTCTTTGGCATTTACTGCCATCGGTTTTTCACAAATGGCATGTTTGCCAGCCTTGGCTGTTCTAATTACTCCTTCGCGGTGTAAAGAATTAGGTGTGATGATGTAAACTGCATCAATATCAGGATTATCTTTTATCGAATCGAAGTTTTCGTAGTTATAGCAGTTCTTGTCTGGAATATCATACTTCTTTTGCCAAACCGGAATTTTGGAAGGTGTGCCACTTACTAGACCTGCTACTTTCGCCATTTTGCAATCTTTCATTGCTTCAGCAACTCGGTTTGCATAACTACCCAAACCCATAAGCGCCACCCGAAGCACAGGTCTATCATAAGGCTGTGTATCAAAAGGTTGGGCATTGGCTTCTTTATCTCCCGTATTAAACGTGTAGAAAGAAGGTATTGCTAAAGCAGAAAAACTAATTTTTTGCAAAAAATTACGGCGAGAGCTCATGTCAGAGATAGTTTAAATAGGTTCGAGTTAATTTATCATTTTCAATAATTAGCTCAACTTAATACAATATTTGAGTAATTAAAAATAAAAGTTCTCGGAGGAAGTATTTTTAATCTATTGGTAATATTTAAGGCAGCACTGGTTTTTTAATCATTGCCGTAAGTACCCCATTAGACTTTTGCTTTTTCATAACTTTATTGGTTCGGAGGTTTTCATAAATACGGTTTTTATGTACAACTTCTAAATGTTTTTCTTCTAGTATTTCAAACTTAGCAAAGTAATCTTTTATAAATGACCACTCAAGCATTTGAGGTTCTGTAAAAGTTGGATAGCTATGAATATCTACAATGAGCAGGAATATACCTCCGGGTTTAAGAATTCTACTAATTTCGCTACAAGATTTAGCTAGGTTTTCAACATGATCTATAGAGTTAAATGAGCTTACAACATCAAAATAATTATCAGAAAACGGCATTTTTTCCACATAAGCCTTTTCATACTTCATTTGGTGTTTATCTGCTCCCATCTTGATGTATTTGTCTACAAGAGGGTCAAGTCCAATCCTTTCTTTTGTCATATTAGCCCATTCGAGTGAGCCTCTAGGACCACAGCCAATATCTAATACCTTCTTATCATTATAGAAAGATTTTGGTAAGGAAAAGTATTCTGTAAAAAAATATTCATAGTGGTGGTTACTTAATTTTTTTTCGAAAAACTTGATGTATTGCCAATAACCCAATTCAAAAAATTCTTTAATTGGAGCATAAGAGAGACTGATCATTAATAGTATAGTGCTTAGGGTTTAGTTATTTAAGGACTAAAAATATTGAATTATTTCTTCGAAAGTGATAGATGATTTTATTTCTTCAATTTTTTTAAATCAAGTACTGGTAATAATTACACTGATAAAGGATACTAACAAAGAAAAGACTCAACCAATTATGAACAGCATTTTCAAACTACTTACACTATTTACTTTATTTATAACTTCTTGTAGTCAATCTTCAGAATTTAATGGGAAATGGCTAAAACTTAGCTTATACCCTTATGCAGGACAGGATACCATTGAGTTTGATAAGGGTATTTCAAATTTTTATTGAAGCATAAATTCAGTTAATACATAAAACAGACAAGTCTGTTTGTTTTTGAAAATAATTCCGCATACATTTGTTATATGAAAAAGCCAGGAGTGAAGGAAAGAATTATTGATACTGCCTCTAGATTATTTTATTATGATGGGTATAACCAAACAGGGATTAATAAAATAATTGAAGAAGCTGGAGTGGCTAAGGCGAGTATGTACCAACACTTTAGGTCGAAAGAAGATATTGCGGTTGCTTATTTGGAGAGAAGACACCAAATTGGTTTTGTAAAAATGGCTGAATATGTAGCGGATAAACCTAACTATAAAGAAAAGGCTTTGGCTGGATTTGACTATTTATACGACTGGCTCAGTTCGGTCAATTTTAGAGGCTGTGTTTTTCAGAATATTATTACCGATCTACCGAAAGATCATATAAAAATTAGAGATAAAGTAAGAAATCAAAAAGACGAACGTCGCAACTGGATTCAAAACCTGATTAAAAGTGGTGGGGAGCATACAATCGAAGAAGCCGAAAAATTAGGTGATGAAATTATGGTTTTAATGGAAGGGGCAATCATTATGACGCAAATCCAACAAGACGGATGGCCAATTAAAACAGCTAAAGAAACCTGTAGAAAATTATTAGGTTAAAGCTAAAAAAATTTAAATAAAAAAGAACAGACTTGTCTGTATGTATTTATTTCAAGAATAAAGAAAAAGTACAAGCATTTTGATAATTAATCAATTTACCAGCAGGCAGTTTATGCCTAAGTTAACTACAGTTTTTGTTTTGAGTTGAAAATAAAGTAATGGAAGGAAAGACAAGGCAATTTAGAAGTTCGTAGCAAAAGCTACGGGCTGAAAAATTAACGAAGTATTTCCTTTCAAGACGAATTTGCAGACTAAAGAAAAGCTTTAGCTAACTTATTGAAATAGAATCACCTAAAACATATAAATACAATGAAAAGAATTGCAATTAATGGAATGGGAAGAATAGGAAGAACTTCCCTTAAAATAATTTTAGATACTCCAGAACTCGAATTAGTGGCAGTAAATGATATTGCACCAATTGACAGTATCGCATATTTGCTTAGGTACGACAGTGTACACGGCAATTACGATAAAGAGATTGAGGTAAAAGAAGAAGGCTTGATTATAGGCGATCAGAAAATTATGTTTCTGAATGAAAAAGATCCTGAAAAACTTCCTTGGTCTGCACTAAAAGTCGATGTGGTTATCGAAAGTACTGGGATTTTTACTTCAGAAGAAAATGCGTCTAAACACATTAAAGCGGGAGCAAAAACAGTAGTGCTTTCTGGGCCTACTAAAAGTGCCAATCTACCAACAGTAGTGCATGGTGTAAATACTGATGATGGAAAGGTGAGTATTTTCTCTTGCGCTAGCTGTACCACCAATAATATCAGTCCAGTGATTGAAATTTTAGGTAGACGAGTGGGCATTAAAAAAGCGATTATGACCACCATCCATGCGAATACTGCTTCTAACAAAACTGTCGATTTACCCGGAAGAGATATGCGAATGGGTAGATCAGGATTAAACAACTTAATTCCAACTACGACTGGTGCTGCTGTAGCGACCACCAAAGCTTTACCAGAATACGCTGGCAAGTTCGATGGTTTGGCAATTAGGGTTCCAGTTGCTGTAGGTTCTATCTCTGACATAACCATCGTGACAGATCGCCCAACATCTGCACAAGAAGTCAACGAAATATTAACGCAAGAAGCTAAGACTGATCGCTATCAAAAAGTTTTCACGGTGACGAACGATCCAATAGTTTCTTCTGATATTATTAAAAGTCCTTATGCTTCTGTAGCCGATTTATCTATGACCAAAGTAGTTGATGGAGATTTACTGAAAGTTTTAACATGGTACGACAACGAATGGGGTTTTACCAATCAAATGATCAGACAGATTCTCGAACTATAACACTATCCATTTTACCGGAAGATGTGTTGTGCAAGCAGCTATTCTTCCGGCTTTTTTACACAAATTTCTACTCAAATGAATTATGCAAAATTGGCATTTACAGATGCTGTAAAGAAATTGCAGGAACAAAATGGGAGTCGGAAAAGCTATGAGAGAATGGAGCAGTTTACCAATGATGATGGTTTATCTGTACGAGAAGCAAGGCATATCCAAAATAGAGATAGCTTTTATCTGGCAACCTATGGCGAAAATGGCTTTCCTTACATCCAACATAGAGGTGGACCCAAAGGATTTTTAAAGGTATTAAATTCCCAAACTTTAGGCTTTTTAGATTTTAGCGGTAACAAGCAATACATATCTACAGGTAACATCCAACATAATAATAAAGTATCACTTTTTTTGATGGATTACCCTTCAAAAACGCGATTGAAAATTTATGCCGAAACTGAGATTTTAGCTTTGGATGAGAAACCAGAAATTACAGAGAAACTTCAGCTAAGTAATTACCGATACAGTGCTAAGCGAGTGATGCTGTTTCATGTAAAAGCATTTAATTGGAATTGCCCACAACATATTAAGCCAAGATACTCAGCAGAAGAAATGGAAGATTTATTTTCTGCACAACAAGAATACATTAAAACCCTAGAATCTGAAATTAAAAGGTTGAGAGGCTAAATATTCTATTTTTCTGTCTTAAAAGACGCTTATATTTGGATTGTAAAGATGTAATTCATGGCTAAATAATAGCTCATTAGCTTGCTTTTTTTAGACTTGAACCACATTTTCAGCAAAATTTATAAGTAGAAAGGCAGATGGATATATACCATAGTAATATAAAGAAGTACGTAGAAGAAAGTGAGTTGCTGGCAAAGGTGTTAAGTAATCTATCTTTGTGGAGGGTAATATTTTTTATTGCAGCATTTGCATTAATTGTGTTTCTGGCAAATGAACGCATCTTGCTTGGTTTAATACTGACAGCAATTGTTTGCGTTGCAGGTTTTGTTTATCTGGTAAAGCGATATAACCGCACAGATTATAAGTATAAGCATACGAAGTTTCTCAAAGAGATAAATGAGCAGGAGATACAGCGACTTGAAAACAAGCTAGCAGAATTTGAATCTGGTAAAGATTTTATCAAAAGAGCGCATCCTTACATTGCCGATATAGATACCTTTGGTACGCATTCACTTTTTCAATTACTCAACAGAACCACCACCGAATCGGGGAGTTTACTTCTTGCAGAATGGTTATTGGCTCCGGCTTCTAAATCAATCATTGAAGAAAGGCAAGAAGCTGTAAAAGAACTCGCTCCAAGGTTAGACTGGCGACAAGATTTTGAGGCAACGGGTATGCATTTTAAAAATGCTAAATCGGATGTAAACCACCTGTTAAACTGGATTAGCAAGCCGGTACATTTATTAGAAAGTCAAACTAAATACTTGTTGATAGAAGGTGTGTTAGCCATTTGCTCTTCAATAGCTTTAGTGTATTTTTTAGCTCAGTTTATCAGCTTTGGCTACTCTAAACCTGCCATCATTGCCATGCTTATTCTGGGTGTTTTTGTGGCTATTAATCAGATGATTATTAATAGGGTTAGAAAGAATGCTGATGAAATTGCCAAGGATAACGATAAGCATTTAAAAACTTTAGGAGGTTATAAAGAACTGATTGTTAAAATCGAAAATGAACAATTCAATTCAGGCTTACTACAAAAACTAAAGTCAGTATTTAGGCAAGATAAATATTCAGCAGCAGATGAGATTGGGAAGTTGGTTAATATTTTAGAGTTCTTCCAGCATAGAGGTGTGAGTAAAGAATCGATGGGTAAAAATGCTTTTTATGGACTAATCAATATTTTCTGGCTCATCGATATTTACTTAATCATTCAAGCAGAAAAATGGAAGGTAAAAAACAGTGCTTACCTAAAAAAATGGGCAGATGCTGTAAGCGAGTTTGAGGCATTAAATAGCTTGGCGGGTTTTCATTATTCTAATCCAGAGTATGCTTTTCCAGAAATTGCGGCAGAGCCATACCAAATTCATTTTGAAGAATTAGGGCATCCATTGCTTAATAAAGACAAGCGAGTTACTAATACTTTCCATCTGGATAAGCGAGGAGAAATCGCCATGATCACTGGCTCAAACATGGCCGGTAAAAGCACCTTTTTACGCACATTGGGTATTAATATGGTGTTGGCTTTTACAGGCGCACCTTGCTGCGCTACAACTGCAAGCGTTTCTTTGTTACAACTTTTTACCAGTATGCGTACGCAAGACAATCTGGAAGAAGGTGTCTCTTCTTTTTATGCCGAATTAAAAAGGATAGAGCAATTGCTCGAATTGATTACCAGTGGCAAACCGATTTTCTTTTTACTCGACGAAATGTTTAAAGGAACAAACTCTAAAGATAGATATAAAGGCGGTGTTTCGCTGATAAAACAGTTGAGTGAGTTAAACGCATTTGGTATTATTTCTACTCACGATTTAGAGTTGGCCAAACTTGCAGGCAAACACATGATGGTCGCCAATTATAGTTTCAATAGCGAAATAAAAGATGGTGAGATGCTCTTTAACTATAAAATTACCGATGGCATTTGTAAAGATTTTAATGCCAGCGAATTGATGAGGAGAAGCGGAATCAATATTTTGCCAGAAATTGAAGAACTGTGATGTGTTGAAAAATACACTATATATAATGTGAGTGTCTGTTATATAACAAAATGGAATATCATCAATGTAATTTGAATATTAGATATGATTTACCTAAAGAGATTTGGGATAAAGTACCATTGGTTTATGAAAAAATGACGGGTTGGATTGGTTTCGGGGGAAATGGTAATGGAGAAGAAGGTATTCCATATTGGTTTAGTTATAATAATTATGAGAAATCGATTTTAGCTTCTCTTGAACCATCTGGACTTCAACTTTCAGCAAATATGAACTTAGATGAATGGAATAAATGGAAAGCTGAATTTAAGCAAATAGCTACAGAAGTTTTAGGGTTTAAAGTTGGTGAAATTGAAGAAGGAGAAGTTGATCACGATATTGAATGGATAAACAATTAAAACTGCCCGAATTACTTGCTAAAATGCATTTTGAATTAACAAATAGAAAATCAAACTAACTTTTTAATCTTAGCTACTTTACTAATTATTTAACATGAAAATGAAATACAAACAGCAATTCATTTTGCTATTACTATTCTTATGTGTCTTCAATTCAATATTAATTGCTCAAAGCCAAACCACTCCTGAAAACATCAAATTTGTGAGGCAAGGTGTACGTCGATTTATTTTTGATGAAGCGCAAAACATTCCACTGGCAGAGTTAAACCCGAAAGAGATTATCGGAATGTCTGCCATGTTTCCCACAAAGCATTATCTGGAAACGCATGCCGATATACAAGTTCTAAATCACCAACTTTCAATTAAGTCAGAAACGGCAACACAAAGCTCGATTTGGTTTGCGGGCTTCAATCCTTTTGCGACTTACACAATTGATCTGGCTGAGTGCAAAGGAGAAGGAGAAATGGGTTTTGAGTTTGCCAATGCCGAAAAATCCACGCAATTCTTTATTAGCATCAAGTTTAATAATAATGATTTGGTTGATGTGAAGCAGCGAATCATGAAAGATGCTAAAGAAATAGTGAATGAATCTATCGCTACTAAAGGTACAACTAACTTGAACGGTAAACTTTCTGGCAAGCTGATTTTGCAAATGTTGGGTAGCGGTATGGTACTTTATCTTCAGAATGATGCTTTACCAATACCTATCGGGCAGAGTGATTTTAGCCAATCAATTGATCTACGCAAAAAGCAATATATCAATAGCTTTCAGTCGAGTTTGTATCTGGGAATCAATAGTGGAGAGGTAATTATAAACAAAGTAAGTTCGGCGCTCAGCACAGGTATGGGCTTGGCAGATATAAGAGCCATTACTTACGAAGATGGTGCGCCTTTTTTGGAAGACGATAAAATTTGGTACACCATGTCGATTCGAGGGCGAGCATTGCCACATCATATTGAAGGAGTTTTTAGTCTAGATCCCACCACATTTAACCTCAAACTCGAAGGTGTAATTCTCTTTGACAGAAATGATGGTTTGCTTCGAAATGAAATTGCATCGCATATTTTTTACGATAGAAAAGCAGGTATTTGGAGAGGATTAACTACAGGCTTTAGTGCTTTTGCCAACCCAGAAGAAGAAAAGCAATTGCTAGCAGTTGAAAGCAAAAAAGATCCGCGTTTTGGTTTTTCGGTAATGAATGCCACACCTTTTGGCATTGTAGGAGATATTGAAGACCCGCACATTTTGTTTGATTCAGAGGTTAATAAGTGGAGAATTCTGACCTGCGAAAATCACGAAGGTTATAAAGCTGTGATGCTAGAATCAGACACTTGGAATAAAGGTTATAAACTCATTGCAGGGCCAGTAAACTATAATTCTACTGGTACATCCATCCAAAAAGTAGGTGGGAAGCGATATGCATTTTCTGGCAGTAGCGACCGCAAAATTCATATTTACACTTATCCAGACCTGAAAGAAGCAGGAATTTTGGACATGGATTTACCGCCTTGGGATGCCGAATCTGGCACCAGAGTTTGGCCAAATGTGGTGGAATTGCCAGAAGGTTTTCCTTTCAGATATGTGGCTTTAATGATGGACAGATTCAACTATCCCGGATTAGAAGGACCTAACTGGTCTTACGGTGCTTTATATTTGTATCATGGGTATTAATTCCCTAATCCTAGTCAATTCTTTCTTCTTTCCTAATCTGCTATATATTAACTTGCGGGCTTTAAAAACAATCACTTACTTATGAAATATATATATTTCTTTCTTATGCTATGCACTGCCGGTTTGGTAACAGCTCAGGATAAAAAAGACTGGGATGTAGCTGAGCCTACCGGAGAATGGAATTTTAAAGAACTAAACTTATCTACCACCGAAGGTACTTGGATGAACCTCGACGTAAGTCCAGATGGAAGCAAGATTGCTTTCGATATGTTAGGCGACATATATATTATGTCTACCAGTGGCGGCAAAGCAACCGCTTTAAGATCAGGTTTGCCTTTTGAAGTGCAACCAAGATTTAGCCCTGATGGAAGCAAAATATCTTTTACCAGTGATGCTGGTGGGGGAGACAACATCTGGGTAATGAATATCGATGGTTCTGAAGCCCACCAAGTAACTAAAGAAGATTTTAGATTACTCAACAATGCTGTTTGGACTCCCGATGGTAATTATTTAATCGCCAGAAAACACTTTACTTCTGGTCGTAGTCTGGGTGCTGGTGAAATGTGGATGTATCACATCACTGGTGGTAGCGGTATGCAATTAACCAAAAGAAGAAACGATCAGCAAGATGTAAACGAGCCTTATGTTTCTCCTGATGGCAAGTATTTATATTACTGTGAGGATGTTTATCCGGGTGGTTATTTCCAATATAATAAAGATCCTAACAGCCAGATTTATCAGGTGAAGCGCTATGGAATGGAAGACGGCGAGACCTTAACAATCACTGGTGGCCCGGGTGGTGCTTGCAGACCAACCATCTCTAACAATGGCAAATATTTAGCTTTTGTAAAGCGTGTTCGCACCAAAACTGTGCTTTATCTACATGATTTAAGTACGGGTGAGGAATGGCCTATTTACGATAAATTGAATAAAGATCAGCAAGAAGCTTGGGCTATTTTCGGTACCTATTCAAACTTCGATTGGTCACCAGATGATAAATTTATTTATTTCTGGGCAGAAGGCAAGATTAAAAAGATCGATGTTAGTTCTTTGGCTGTGAGCGATGTTCCTTTCGAAGTAGAAAACACCATCAAAATCGCTGAAGCATTAAAGTTTAAAAGAGATATAAACCCAGATCAGTTTGAGGTAAAAGACATTAGAAATGCAGTCACTTCACCTGATGGGAAAATGTTGGTGTTTAACGCTTTAGGTCATTTATATAAAAAGCAATTGCCAAACGGAACTCCCGAAAGAATTACCACAGCAAAAGAATTTGAGTTTGAGCCAGCATTTTCTGCTGATGGAGCTACATTGGTTTATGTTACTTGGGATGATGAAGAATTAGGAGCAGTAAAGAAACTCGCGCTTAAAGAAAGAAAAAGTCAACCAGTAACAATCACTACTGAAAAAGGAGTTTACCGTTCGCCAGCTTTATCGCCAGATGCTAAAACAGTGGTGTTTGTAAAAGAATCTGGTAATGGCATTTTAGGTGGCACATTCGATAAAAAACCCGGTATTTATACTATTTCTATCAATGGAGGAGAGGCTAAAAGAATTAAGCAAGGTGGCGAGTATCCACAGTTTAATGTAAAAGGAGACAGAATCTTCTTCCAGACAGGTGGCTACTTTTTTGGTAATCTTACAAAACATCTTAAAAGTGTAAACTTACAAGGTGATGATGAGCAAACTCACGTAGAGTCTAAGTATGCAAACAGGTTGATTCCAAGTCCAGATAATAAATGGGTAGCTTTTATCAATTTGCATAAAGCTTATTTAGCGCCATTGCCGCTTTCAGGTCAAACATTAAACATCGATCCAAATAGTAAATCTGTTCCAGTAGCAGTCATTACGCGTGATGCAGGTATTAACTTGCACTGGTCAGCAGATAGCAAAAAAATTCACTGGACTTTGGGTGATGAATATTTCACCAACGATATTAATGAGAGATTTACCTTCTTAGAAGGTTCACCAGATAGCATTCCACCGATCGATACAGTGGGTGTAAAAGTTGCATTAACAGTAGATACTTATAAACCAGAAGGTATTATCGCTTTTACTGGTGCTACTATTATTACAATGGAAGGTGACCAAGTAATTGAGAATGGAACCATCGTAATTAATGGCAATAAGATTGAAGCGATAGGAGAGGACTCATCGGTAACCGTGCCTAAAGGTGCAAAAGTGTATGATGCAGAAGGGAAAACCATTATGCCGGGCTTGGTAGATGTACATGCTCACGTAAGTGCTTTTGGTTATGGTATTACTCCACAAAAACACTGGCCTTTATATGCGAATTTGGCTTATGGTGTTACTACTGCACACGATCCTTCAGCGAATACTGAGACTGTTTTTGCCCTTTCAGAATTGATTAAATCTGGTGATATGAACGGCCCGAGATTGTTCTCAACAGGTATCATCTTATATGGAGCTGATGGCGATTTTAAAGCCAAAGTAAATAACATAGAAGATGCGCGCTCAGCTTTAAGAAGGACCAAAGCTTTTGGTGCTTTCTCGGTAAAGAGTTACAACCAACCAAGAAGAAACCAAAGACAGCAAATTATTCAAGCTGCCAGAGAATTAAACATGTTGGTAGTTCCTGAAGGTGGTTCTACATTCTACCACAACATCAGTATGGTAATGGATGGCCACACAGGTATTGAGCATAATATTCCAGTAGCTCCGGTTTACAAAGATGTATTGGAGCTTTGGGGAGCGAGTAATTCTGGTTATACCCCAACTTTAATTGTAAACTATGGTGGGTTAAACGGAGAGTATTATTTCTACCAACACACAAATGTTTGGGAGAATGAAAAGTTACTCAACTTTTACCCAAGAGGCATGATCGACTCAAGGTCTCGTTACAGAACAATGGCTCCGGAAGAAGAATATGAGAATGGCCACATTCTGGTTTCTCAAACTTGTAAAGCTTTAGCAGATCATGGTGTAAAAGTGAACTTGGGCGCACATGGTCAGTTACATGGTTTAGGTGCTCACTGGGAACTTTGGATGTTACAACAAGGTGGAATGACTAACCTAGAAGCTTTAAAAGCAGCAACGATTAATGGGGCAGATTACCTCGGAATTGATGCGCAAGTTGGTTCTTTAAAAGAAGGAAAATTGGCAGACATCATCGTACTAGATAAAAACCCACTAGAAGATATTCAGAATACTAATTCTGTGGTTTACACGATGGTAAATGGACGTTTGTTCGACTCTGCTACCATGAACGAAATTGGTAATAAAGAAGAAACAAGAACGCAATTCTATTGGGAAAACAATAAGTATAACCAAGCATTTAATTGGCACGAATCAGCAGAGAGCTACATGAGAGTAGGTTGTAGCTGTGAAGCTGATCACTGATAGAATTTTGATAAATAATATATGAAACCGGAGCTCTACAGCTCCGGTTTTTTTGTTTGGTGGAATCTGATAATATCCATTTTTTGTGATTTATTCAGCATTATATATTAATTTGTTTGCTGATGCCTTTTTTGAAAATTTGGCAAAATAGTGTCTATCAGATTTTAATCTACTTACAAACAAATGAATTGTATTTACCCCCTCAGATCATTTATCATCATCCCATTTTTACTTAGCTATTTTAATGCGACAGCCCAATATGCTTCGAACAAGCAGCAAGAAATTGTTATTGGCAGCATAGATACATTGCATTCAAAGGTTTTAAATGAGCCAAGAGGAATTTGGGTGCACTTACCAGAGAATATGGATAATGCGAATAAGTATCCAGTGATTTATTTGCTAGATGCTCCGGCTCACTTTTACACCGCAACAGGTTTGCTCAAATTACTAACAGAGTGGAATATGCCAGAATCGATTCTGGTAGGGATTAATACTTCCGAAACTCGAATTAAAGATTTTACGCCTACGAATGTGCCTTTTCATCGTGGGCATCATTCAGAAACATCTGGTGGAGCACCTGAGTTTCTTGAGTTTATAAAAACCGAATTGCAGCCTTATATAGAAAGTAAATATCCGACAGAAAATATCAATACAATTATCGGGCATTCAACGGGTGGTTTATTTGTTACTTATGCTTATTTACACCATCCTGAAGTGTTTGATAATTATCTGGCGATAGAACCAAGCCTTTGGTGGGATAAAGAAATTTTGGTAAAAGAATCACAAGCGATTTTAAAGAAAGGGAAGCATCAAAACGAGCACTTATATATTGCAGTAGCGAATAGCGATGAGTTCGATACTTTAGCTGTAAGAAAAGATACCACTGTACACACTGAACAAATTAGAGCCAATTTTAACTTTCGCGATGTATTGGCACAGCACAAGCAGCAAGTCAATTTCTCATGGGATTTTTATAATAATGAAAGCCACGGAAGTGTAGTGGTGCCTGCCATGTATAATGGATTGAGAGATTTGTTTTCTTGGTTTCCTTTTCCGGAAATGTGGAGGTTTAATACGCCTGCGCAATATACTACAGAAGAATTGACAGAGCCTTTTTATATCCATTATGCTGAACTGAGCAAGCGATTA
This sequence comes from Chondrinema litorale, assembly GCF_026250525.1. Classification (GTDB taxonomy): domain Bacteria; phylum Bacteroidota; class Bacteroidia; order Cytophagales; family Flammeovirgaceae; genus Chondrinema; species Chondrinema litorale. The sequence goes on along the minus strand of NZ_CP111058.1, from coordinate 50,123 downwards.
AAACGGGAGATGAAACCCGATTGGCAGTTTCTAAATGATGTGGGATTTTTTATGTTATCTGGACACAATGCTCCCCAGAAAGCACTCGGATATTTAGAAATGAATCTTAAATATTATCCTGACGAATCGAGAACTTATGTGGCTTTGGGTAATTTTTATATGCAACAAAGTGAGCAAGATAAAGCCATTTCTTATTTCGAAAAAGCTGTTTCGATAGATGGAAATAAAGAAGCGCAATCGAAATTGAAAGAGTTGAAATAGAAGAATAATCGTCTTTTTATAAATGATAATTACGTTCTAATTGGATGAAAGCTGAGAGATTCAACCACTAAATTGATTGAAATCTCCTATACTTGCGAACTATATTAAACTTAATAAGATCACAATGAATCGCAGAAACTTTATCAAATCAACCACCTTAGCAGCAGCAACCATAAACCTTCCATTTACCGGATTTACTCAAGATACATCTCTAAAAAGAAAATTTAAACTTTGCCTAAGCCCAGGCAATATTGGAGTAAGTCTAGATCAAAAAGGCGCATTACAGGCTGCAATCGATTATGGCTACGAAGCCATTGTTTCTTTCCCTAACGAGATTCAAAACTGGTCTGATGATGAAGTGGCTTCCTTTAAAAAGGAAATGAAATCTAACAAAATTGCATGGGGTTCTGGTGGGATTCCAGTAGAGTTTAGAAAAGATGAACAGACATTTAAAGACGGATTGAGCAAATTAGCCAAAGCAGCAGAAGCTTTGCAAAAAGTAGGCGCTAGTAAAATGAATACTTGGATAATGCCAACTCATCCTACTTTATCTTATTCAGAAAATATGAAGCAGCATGCCAGCAGATTGGGCGAATGCGCCAAAATTCTTGCTGACTATGATGTAAAACTCGGCTTAGAATATGTTGGGCCAAAAACCTTAATGGCTAGAGATAGATATCCTTTTATACATACTTTGGCTGAGTGCTTAACCTTGATTGAAAACACAAAACAGCCAAACGTTGGAATTCAATTAGATACTTTTCACTGGTATTGTGGAGAAGATACTGTAGCCGATTTATTAAGTTTAAAACCATCTCAAATTATTACGGTAGACTTAAACGATGCTCGCTCTGATCTTTCGCGTGATGCGCAACTAGACGGTACCCGTGAGTTAGCAGGTGCAACAGGTGTAATTGATATTACTGCTTTCTTAAAAGCCCTAATGGAGATCGGTTACGATGGTACAGTTCGTTCTGAGCCTTTCAACAAAAAATTAAACGACATGGACGATAAAAAAGCCATGGAATTAGATATGCAAAGCTTGCAAGCCGTACTTAAAAACTGCGGGGTAAAATAATGGTAAAAAAACAGAAAAATAATAAGTTATCTTCAACAACAGCTTTTTATCAATGTCAAAATTTAATAGACTTCCACTAAGCATTTTTTTGCTAACTATTTGTTCATTTCAACTCTTTGCGCAAGAAAAAACTTATGTTGATAAAGAGAGAAGATTTAAGTTTAATTACTATAAACGTTGGCAATTGGACATCCAAGAAAATTCAATTACAGTATTAGCTCCAAAAGAAAATAAAAAAGATATTTTTAATGAAAATTGGGGTGTAAGAGTTAGTGAAGCAAAGGGTTTATCTCTAGATGAATATTATAATTTATATATTACAGATAGCTTTCAAAATACGTTTGAGGATTACAAAAAAATAGATGAAGGTGAAATGATGCTAAATGGTAATAAAGCTAGATGGATTGAATGTAACTATACAGATGTATATTCTAGAATCACAAACCTTGTATATTTATTAGCTAAAGATGATAAGTTATATATCATAATTGCTTACTCCTCAACAATTGCATTTGATGAGTTATATAAAGAAAAATTCATAAATATGATTAACACTTTCGAACTTATGTAATATAATGTTCCGGTTTAATTTAAGCATATTGATACTGGTCTTAGTTTCTGACTAAGGCCTTTTTTATGAATTATTTGTAAACCTATGTGTTCTTAAAAAGAAACTGATATGAATAATTCATTTGATCCTGTATTTCTTTTAAATACCTCCTATAACGACATTAAAGAATCCGATTATTGGGTGCATCCAAATGCAGGAGGAATTTCTATTGGTTTAAGTCTTGAAAATGCTCAAAAAGTTGAGATAGTTATCTCTTCTCGAGATTTCGATGATTATATCCCCGAAGATGATGAACTTCCGATTCCTGGTTGTATCTATATCAATGACCATTTAATCGAATTAAATTCGAAAGAAGAGCAATGGGTTATTATGGTACTACAAAAAATGCTCGATCAGCAGAAATTTGGAATTCCAGAATCATTAGGGGCTTATACAGTTAATGAAGTCATTTCATTTTACAGTTCGGATCAAGCTTTAATATTTAGAGAAAAGTTATTAAAGGGATGAAGTTGTTATTAGATAATTTTTGAACTAATTAAACCGATCGAACAGATTTATTATCACAGAAAAATTGGTTTTAAGAAATGTAAAACTATTTCTTTATAAGATGAAAATTGATGCAAATGAAAAAAGATAGTGTAGATAATATTATAACAGAATTAGGCTACTATTTAGTGAAATCTGTACCTACCCCCAATTGGGATAAAATAGAGGTAATTTCCGAAATTATCACTCTAACTAGCCAGACTAGTTCGGTATATTTTAATGGAGATTCCGTAATAGACTTTCTCGGAGGTAATACAAATCTAATTGATAAATTAAAAAGGCTCAGGGCTGAAATGTATAAACTATCTCCCAATAAGGGAGCATGGTATACAATAAAGATAATTATTTTTTCTAGTGGAGATTTCGATATAAGTTACGATTATGATAATAAACCGGATTTCAATTATCAGCCAAATGATGAGTTATATCGATTGGATTTTAAAGAATTTCCACGGGATGAGAATAGTACTCCTGAATGGTTAAAAGAAATATTGAATAAAGCATAATCAACTTTGATACTGGTCTTAGTTTCTGACTAAGGCCTGATTTGCATATCTTTTATTTAGTTTTAAGTGCTTCTAAGCTTAAAACTATGCTCAATTTTCGATATCCCTTTCTATCTAATCCTTCAATGTGTTTCTTTATTAGAAAAGAGAATGCACTTAACTTTACGGATGAGCAATTACTTAAACTCTTATTAATTGAAGAATATAATTCTATAAATGCTTTAGATGAATATAAATTAAAATATGAGCGATTTTTTATTGTAGAAAGTAAAAACTGGATACATATTATTGATGATAATTACGGTTTAGATTTTACTAGAAACATTAAGGAAATTCTTATAGATCTAGGTAAAACTAATGAAGTCTTCTACTGCTGGATAGACGATTGTGGCCCTTATCAATTTGAATGGATTTACTATAAAGATGGAATGCTAAAAAGAAAATATGTTGTAAATACTTCAGATGAGATCATAGAAGATTATGGTATACCATTGAATGGCGAAAAAGACGCTTTAAGTCTGAAAGATAATTTAGAAAAAACATGCGGTATAATTTCTTCTATTGGAATAGATTTCAACTTATTGAACATTAGAGGTTATGAGTTTTTTAATCCAAACGACTTTATTTTTAATGAAGAAGAATATTAATATATCTATGAATAGTAGGTAATTAATGCTAAGTATTGCTCATGAAGTTTAAGTATAAAATACCTAGAAAACAGAGTATTTTTAGAGTTTAAGGAAGCTAAGTTTACAATCAGATACTGATCTTAGTTTCTCACTAAGGCCTTTTTTGTTTAAGTTGGATATTGAATCTTGAGACTGCTAAGTATGGAATTCCATACTTAACAGTGGGTCAGATGCAACCTTTACCACGTTGTTCTTCATTAGTTAATATACCTTTAGATTATTGATTTCATAAATTCTGTAACCGTTCAGGGAAAAAAAGCATCTTACCAATGTATTTGATTTTCAGGTTAAGACTTTAAACATATCATGTGGAAAAATTACTTTAAAATTTCTTGGCGATTACTTCTTAGAAATAGATTATATACGATAATCAATTTATTCAGCCTTACTGTAGGTATAAGTATATTTACTGTTATACTATTACTCTTTCAAACCAAAACAACCAAAGACTTTTTTCACAAAGACAGTGACCAAATATATAGGATTGTAGCAGGCATTGACAGTCCAGGCAAAGACCCTATTTATACACCACTCATGTCGGAGTCTTTTGCAACTCAATGCGAAAGTAGTTTGCCATCACTAGAAACAGTGGCTCAGTATGGTTGGACAAATGGTATTGTAGTAAGAGACGATAATAGCTTTCATGAAAAAATACAGTTAGTTGACCCTGAATTTTTCAATTTCTTCAGTTTTCCTTTTAAAGAGGGCAAAAGTGACTTTCATAATGATTTTAATTCGGTAGTATTAAGTAAAGATCTAGCTCAAAAATATTTTGGAGAGAGAAGCCCGCTCAATCAGGAAATCAATATAAAAATAGATGCATTTGAACAAACATATAGAGTTTGTGGTGTGCTAGATTCAAAAGCATACAATTCTAAGTTTGAACTCGATATCATCATCCCTAATGTATATACCAATAAAATTTTTACTTTCAAAGGTGATGACAGTTTTCGCCCTTTTGAAAACTTTATCAAACTAAGAGCGGATGCAGACATATCACAAGTACAAGCAAATGTTACTGCCTTATTAGCCAATGAGTTCAATAATTATGAAGAGGATACCCAGTTTTCTACACTGATGCAATCGGTAAAAGTATCGTCTTGGGCGGAAGGTTTGCCAGATGGAGGTTTTGTTAAAACGCCATTATATGTATTTCTGTCACTTGCTTTTATAATATTGTTGATATCTTGTGTGAATTTTGCTACACTCACCATAGGAAATGCCTTTAAACGAACCAAAGAGGTAGGTGTCAGAAAAGTGAATGGTGCATTTACTTCGCAGCTCAGATTCCAATTTCTTATCGAGTCAGTTTTAACTGCAATTGTCGCCGCATTTATTAGTTTACCAATCATTTATCAATTGGTATCTATGTTTAATGAATTTACGGGTATAAATATCTTATTTGCCAATTTATACCTTACAAATACACTCCTGATTTATGTGATAGTAGCACTATTTTCAGGCATTACTGCTGGGTTTTATCCTGCTTTCAACATTGCCAAGTTTAATACTCAAAATTTATTAAAGAACAATTTTCAACTGGGCGGAAAGAGTACCTTTAGTAATATTTTGATTACTGCTCAATTTACAGTATCACTGTTTTTTGTGGTATTAGCGTCGTTGATCAGCAAGCAAGTGTACACCTTTGAAAATGCATCAACAGGATTTAATAAAGAACACATAGTGTTGGTAGATAACCCTGTTGAAGTAGAAAAAAAGGCATCTTTTTCTCAAAACCTCTTTGAATTAACAAAAAAAAAGCCCGGCATCTCATTTATGGCAGCCAGTACTACTGCCCTTTCACACAATGACTGGAATTTCTGGCCTTACTATTACAATGAGGAAGAAGGGCAATACTTTCATTATAATTATATAGACGAAAATTTCATTGACCTATACCAAATAGAAATGGTAAATGGTAGAAACTTCAATGAAACAAGTACCCTTGAAGACATTAGCTCAGTTATCGTGAATCAAGTATTTGTAGAAAGGTATCAACTTGAGAACCCTGTTGGAAGCATCATCAACCTAGGTGAAGAAGATGTGAAAATTGTAGGGGTAACAAAAGATTTCCATTATAGAAACTTAAAGCAAAAAATTAATCCCTTGGTTCTAAGACCTTTGCAAGCAAAGGATACCCTGCATACACCCGATATCTTAGCTTTTAAGCTCACAGGCGATATACAAGAAAATATTGCTGCGCTACAAACTGCTTGGAACAAAGTGGCACCCAACTATCCTTTTGAGTATGTTTTTGTAGAAGATGAAATGAATAACTCTTACATTGATATTGCGCAAATAGGCATGATCGCTTCATTTGCCTCTACCTTGGTCAGCATAGTATCAGTCCTTGGTTTATTTGGACTCATTGTGTTGGTTTCTTCCAAAAGAACGAAAGAAATCGCCATTAGAAAAGTACTTTGTGCTTCTACCTCAGAACTTATATGGACATTATCTAAAAATCTGCTCAAATTGGTACTTATTGCTATATTAATTGCTCTGCCTTTAGCCACTTTCTTTTTTAGTATTATTACAGAACAATTTGTTGTAAAAGTACCTTTCAATTTCTTTCTTTATTGCCTTGTTGCATTCATAAGTTTATCTATTGCGATGATTACCATGTGTCTCCATACTATGCGGGTTGCTGCACAGAATCCCATTAATAATTTGCGACATACTTAGAAATTTTCTTGTCTTGCTTTATCTCTAGCATTTGATACAACTCTGGCGATACACTATTAAAAGAGATTTTTTATGTAAAATATATATTTCTTTTAGTGACGATACTAATTTGGTCTTTAAGAAAATACGGCTTACTTATCATTACTTTCACATAGTTGGTAGTATTGTAAATTTTGGGACTTCACTAGCTGAAGTGAAACCATTTTGTCCCCTTGAATAAGGGAAAAAATGTGTTTTACAAAAATACATATAATTAGATTTATGTTAAATATACAAGGAGTTTTTCCTTTATATTTGATTTTAGATTAATTAAAGCTATAGTAAATACTACCACCAAACGATATAGCACATGCCACAGAGATAATAAAGATTTTCAAAAGAAATTTGCAGTTAATGCTTATTATTAGATGAGTTAACTGACACGAACATTATGCAAATTCGATTATATGATTTACAAACCTTGGCAAATTCCATATGTCTAATGAAAAGGATAATACTTTCTCTAGTCTGTTTAATATCTGCTGGTTGCCAGCAGCAATCAAATAAAAAAGAAGGTTTAGAAACAAATACAGTACAAGTTGAGACCAATATAATCTCAGAAGATTTAAGGGGCTGGGTTGATGCCATAAATAACAAAGACACGAGCTCAATTAAAGACTTTTATCGAACTGAGTCTATAAAAATTATCTCAGCTGATAGCCTCTTAACGAGTCATAATGAAATTGCTGAATATTACGTCTTACAACCAAATAAAATAACCTCAATTTCATCTTTGTTTCACGTTGAAGCCAATAAAGAAAAAAGCATCAACTATGAACTGATTAAATACGAGACTGAAAATAAAGAAGCATTCATTCAGCTTTTGATCTGGAAATTATATGATGGTAAAAAAGTTAGGGAATTCGAATTTACATCAAAAAGTGAAGAAGGCACAACCGATGAACAAGAAAGTATATCCAAGAGAAGAGATTTATGGATAAAACTGTGTAAAACCCATAATCCTAAAAACCTTATCAATGAGCTTTACAGTGCTCACAGCCTTTATTTCAATCATAAACCGCTGGTTAAAGGTCAAGATAATCTGATAGGAGAATATGCTTATATGAAAGGTGAAAGCTATACGCTTACACTACACCCACTAAAATTAGAATTCGTAAATACAAATTTGATTTATGAAATCGGCCAATGCGAGGGAAGCTATAATGGTAAGTATATACTTGTATGGAAAAAAGAACCTGATGGAAAATGGAAGATTTTCATTGATTCTAATGTGTGAAATTGGAAACATAGACTAAAAATAAATTACCCTGAAATTTCACACTTTGCACAGCCTAACCCTTACATATTGTATGAAAGCCCACATAATCCTATTGAGCTTAATCTTTAGTTATAATGCATTTGCTCAAAATAATACATATACCCCTCTTAATGATTATAATGCATTATTAAACTATATACCAAGAAATCTAAATGGGAAAAATGATTATAACTTAGACAATCTAGAATTGAAAAATCTTGACTACTCAATTATGCATGTGAAGGATGTTTTTGCCTTAAAAAATGAATTATGTTTAACAAAAAGAGATGTGAAATGGCTGAAAAGTGTGACTGATTTATTAGCCTCAGAACTCTTTTATGAAGGGAATAACATTTTACTAAAAGCAGTTGGAGGAGCTTCAGGTTGACCTGATAAAATGATTGATACTATTCAGTTAAACAATACTCAAATCACAATTTTGAAAATTTGTCATAGCTGTCTGGACTTTCATAGAAGTGATGAATTCATCAAATTATTTAATAGCAAAATGTATTCAATGATGGAGATTCAACCTCCTAATAAATATACATGGCAATTTGATGGTAACTTTTTAGGATTAGGAAAAAATGAAAGTGGATTGAAGTTATCTTTAACTGAAGATAGAGAGTTCAAGTATTGGAATGTAAAAGGACATGGTATGGATTTTACTGAAGGATATTGGGAAAATATGGCAGATACTCTTATTCCGACTTCTAAAGCGATTATTCAAAATGATAGTGTAATCTTTACTTTATCAAATGCAGATTGGATTTATTTTAAGGAGGTGAAATTCCTTCTAAAAAAGAATAAATTAATTGGCTTAACAGATGAAAAGTTGAAATTTAAAAAAGAACTGCAATGAAAACGCAACTTAGAAAATCCTAACCATCTATGCCTTCAGTTAACCGGATTGAAATGCCACATATTGGAACAACAGTTATACTTGAAGCCAGCCTTACATTCATAATTGGATTTCATCGATTTTCAATCACTTTTTTCTTATTATATAAACGGCTGTCAGCAAAGTTTTTTTCTTCATGTGGAGTAACAAAGAGTGCTATTGATTATATGTTAATTAAGAATTAAAATGGGGTTTGGATTTAATTTTTTCTTCCTTTTCTTTATTGCTCCTCTAATAGGAGTTTTATTGTTAGCTTGGCTTATAATGAGACAACCATGGATAGGGAAAATGATTGGATATATTTTGCTTGGAATTTTTGTATTTACTTTATTTTCAAGTTTTATGGCTTGGCTAACTTCAGACATCGAATTGGAAAAGGACGACTATTATGGTGAATATGTAATTAAAAGAGACCATTTCAGAGGCAAACAAGCTGATTGGATATACAATCATTTTCGTTTTGAAATAACAAACAAAGATTCAATTTACTTTTATGAAACTGATAATGAAAGAATATTGAAAACCTATCGTGGAACAATTAAAACTACAACACCATACAACTCCGCGCGACTAATAATTGAAATGGAACAGCCAACACACCACATTTTGACAAGTAACCCAACAACATACAGAAGTACTTGGGATTTTTATTTGGTGTTTAATTCTCCAGAATTTCACAATGTATTTTTTGAGAAAGGAAAATGGGAACCATTAGAATGAATAGAAATTGAGTAGATAATAGACTTAAGAATTGACCAAGAAAACCTTTTAATCATAGACCCTACTCGATTCAAAATGAAAGAAGTTGGTGTTGATGATTCTTGTCATTCTCATCAACACATTAAACAGTTCTGGACTGATATTCTTAAATCTATGGCTATTAGCCTTAAGACAATTGCTGATGAAGCCCGCCAAAGCAAATTGAGGAATTAGGAGAAATTAATGACCCTGAATCTGGATACATTGTAGATTTAGAAAAGAGGATTGAAAAAATAAAAGCAATCAGCTAAGGCTGTTATCAGTAAGTTTAGTTAATCATTTCCTGAACAAAACATCTTTCTCCATTTACCCAAAACTTAGTGTACATTTAAAAGAAAATCTAGTTGTATGAAAATAATGTGTCTTAACGGATGGGGTGGAAAACTTTATGATAAACTGCTCCCATATTTAACTGAAGAAGATCCTGATATTCTTTGTTTACAAGAAGTGGTACACACACCAGAATCGGAAAAAGACTGGCTAACATATAAAGACGGCAACCACATTTTACCTCAACGAGCCAACTTTTTTCGAGATATACAAACTGCATTACCCAATCATATTGGTATTTTTTGCCCAGCTGCTCAAGGAGTACTCTGGGATGATGCTATTAAAATTCCTTCGCAATGGGGTTTAGCAACATTTGTAAGAAAATCTTATCCAATTATCGAGCAGATACAAGGCTTTGTCCATAAATCGTATTCACCAAATGACTATGGAGATCACCCACGCTCCCGAAGTGCACATGCTGTTAAAGTATTCGATTATAAAGAAAATAGGCCAGTTGTTGTAACTCAAATGCACGGTTTAAGAGATTTAAAAGGTAAATTGGATACGCCAGAAAGAGCTACGCAAGCACATAAATTACTCTCACTTGCAAATGGATTAACCGAAAACAAAGATGCGCTTATAGTTTGTGGCGACTTTAATGTGGAACCACAAAGCGAGACATTAAAAATTTTAGCAGATGTTGGTCTAACTGAGTTGGTAACCACGCGAACAACTAAAGGAACTCGAAATTCGCATTACAAAAAAGAAAGTAGATATGCAGATTATATGTTAGTGAATGAACATATTGATGTTTTAGATTTTAAGGTAATTTTCGAGCCTGAGGTTTCTGACCATTGTCCACTAATTTTGACTTTCTAAAGCGATCACAACAATCTATTACCGAGCCTATAACAGGTTTGAAAACTGTTGTTTAAGTAAGTTAGACAGTGAAACGAAATCAATATGAAAAAAGAAGTATTAGTTGTATTGGGCTCTCCAAACTCTCCTGACGGCGAATTGAGTGATATATCTAAAAGCAGATTAGATTATTGCAAAAAGGTATTTACCAAGGGGCAATTAGTCTTATTAACTGGAGGTTGGGGACCTCAATTTAATACATCAGATAAACCCCATGCATTTTATGGGAAGGAGTACTTAATAAAAAGAGGATTGCTCGAAGAAGATTTTTTAGAATTTGCTTTGTCTAAACACACAGTTGACAATGCTGTAAAAATTAAAGCGATCTTAAATGAGCCTAAAAACACTAAATTAATTATAATTACCTCAGATTATCACGGAGATAGAGTGAAGTTGATCTTTAATGAAATTCTAAGTGACTATGAGATAAGCTATACATGTGTGAAAAGTAACTTAGACAAAGCGCAGTTTCTTGCATTAATGCAACACGAAGAAAAAGCAATTAATCTTATTAAACAAAATGGGCTGTATTATTAGGTTAGGACTTAAAAGCAAGTTGAAAATAACAACATTCCTATTATTGACTCTTTTAACATCATTGTGTTCCATTGCTCAAATTGATGGCAAGTTCAAACACAATATTTGTAAATATGGCCCTAATTGCTTCATTTATAAATTTAATACAAATGGAACATTTGAATATGAGTATCACCAAGACATTTTAGGTAGTGGAACTTTAACAGGTACTTACAAAGTAATTGAAGACACTTTAAAACTGACTCCAGGTAAAGTTTTGTTTGAATCGGAATCAAAAATTGTTGAGAAAGATTATTCGATTCCTGACTCTACTAGAATTCAAATATTTCTTCAAAGAGCAGCTCCGAAAGGAGAGATAAATATTGCCCGATTTCATTGGTATATTTCGATCAACGATGGAGAATATTTGAGTACAAATGAGAATGGAATGATTGTAATTCCTAAAACCAAAGTCGAGAAGATACAACTTAAAGATATTTTCCAAATTGAATTAAAAAGCCCAGAACTACTATTAACATTGACTGATTCCATTTTCAGGCCGAAAACAGATAAAAACGATATTGAAATTTTCGCCTCAGAAAGTGATGAAAACATAGATTTGGCGGTAACAGAATGGATGACGAAAACCTTTCTCCTAAAAGGGAGAAAACTATATCCACTCACCTTTGAACCCGAAGTCGGCTTTTTAGGAAATGACAAAACATATTATAAAAAGGTTGATTGAAAGTTACGACAAAGATTATAAGTTCAAATTATAGCCATTCCATATTATATAAGTTTTAAAACATGAAACTTCTGTAATAATTAAAGTATTATCTCTCCCCCATCAAAATCTTGAAACTCAAGGTCAAAATTCTATAACAGATTCTAAGGCTAATCATCTGAAATTTGTAGCAGATGATAAAAGAATTTGTATTATGGAAACCTTAGTTTCAGAAAATAAAAAGATAAAAAAAGAATCCTTCCCTGTTGAGGGAATGAGCTGTGCCTCATGTGCTGCCAGTGTTGAGTCTATTTTATCACAAACAGAAGGTGTAGCAAAAGCCAGTGTAAATTTTGCCTCAAACTCAGTATTAGTAGAATACGATGAAGCCGTAAGTGAAAGCGATTTGCAAAATGCATTGAGAAGTGTTGGTTACGATCTAATTATCGATACAGAAGATCCCGCCGAAGCGCAAGAAGCATTACGCCAAAAACATTATCAAGAAATAAAGAACAGAACAATTTGGTCTGCTGTATTTACAGCTCCCATTTTTATAATCGGGATGTTCTTTATGGATTGGGCTCCGGGTAAATGGATTTCACTGGCGCTCAGTATTCCTGTACTGTTTTATTTTGGTAGAAATTTTTATGTGAATGCCTGGAAACAAACCAGACATGGCCAAGCAAACATGGATACCCTGGTAGCTTTAAGTACTGGTATCGCCTTTTTGTTTAGCTTGTTCAATACGCTAGTTCCTAACTTTTGGAGAGCACACGGCATAGAACCACATGTTTATTACGAAGCTGCTACCGTAATTATCACTTTTATTTCTTTGGGTAAATTGCTCGAAGAAAGAGCAAAGTCGAACACATCATCTGCCATAAAAAAATTGATGGGTTTACAGCCTAAAACGGTAAAGGTTTTAATGGGTGGAAATGAGATGGAAATTCCGGTTGGAGCTGTGCAAAAAGGGCACACAATCATTGTAAAACCCGGCGAAAAAATTCCAGTTGATGGCGCTTTGGTAAACGGCAATTCTTATGTAGATGAAAGCATGATAACCGGAGAACCCATACCAGTTGCAAAAACTAAAGGAGACAAAGTATTCGCAGGTACTATTAATCAAAAAGGGAGCTTTCAGTTTAATGCCGAAAAAGTAAGTGGAGAAACATTGCTTTCTCAAATTATAAAAATGGTGCAGCAAGCACAAGGTAGCAAAGCTCCAGTACAAAAACTCACAGATAAAATTGCCAGCATATTTGTGCCGGTTATTATCGCGATTTCGATAGTTACTTTTATCGTGTGGATTTCTGTTGGTGGCGAGAATGCATTTACACATGCACTTTTAACTTCGGTAGCAGTGTTGGTAATCGCTTGTCCATGTGCTTTGGGTTTGGCAACTCCTACTGCCATTATGGTGGGCGTGGGTAAAGGAGCCGAAAACAATATCTTAATTAAAGATGCTGAGAGTTTAGAACTGGCACATAAAGTAAATGCTATTGTGTTAGACAAAACCGGAACCATTACCGAAGGCAAGCCAACTGTTACTAACCTAAATTGGGTAAATAAACAACTTGTAAGTAATCTAGCCCCCATCTTATTAGCAATCGAAGCACAGTCTGAACATCCATTGGCAGCAGCAGTAGTTGAGAAGTTGAAAGAAGAAAATGTAAATCAAGCAAGTCTTTCTCATTTCGAAAGTGTTACCGGTAAAGGTGTAATTGCTCAAGATGAGTTGGGCAAAAAATATCTCATAGGTAATAGTAGGTTAATGCAAGAACATCAAATAGCAATTACTTCAGATGTAAGCAAACAAGTAAAGCAATGGCAAGACGAAGCTAAAACAGTTATTTTCTTCTCAGACAATAAACAAATATTGGCCACTATCGCCATTACAGATAAGATAAAAGCCACTTCTAAATCTGCTATAGAAAAGCTACAAAAGCGTGGTGTTGAAGTATACATGCTCACTGGAGATAATTTACAGACTGCAAAAGCAGTAGCTAATCAACTTGGTTTAACAGACTTTAGAGCCGAAGTTCTTCCGTCAGACAAAGCTGATTTTGTTAAAGAATTACAGCAAAAAGGCAAAACTGTTGCCATGGTAGGTGATGGTATTAACGACTCCCATGCATTGGCACAGGCAGATGTAAGTATCGCAATGGGACAAGGCTCAGACATTGCTATGGATGTAGCCAAAATGACACTGATCACTTCTGATCTGGAATATATTCCTAAGGCTTTAAACCTGTCTACAAAAACAGTTCAGGGGATTCATCAAAACCTATTTTGGGCATTTATTTATAACATCATTGGTATACCAATCGCAGCAGGTGTGCTCTACCCTATCAACGGATTTTTACTCGACCCAATGATTGCCGGAGCAGCTATGGCATTCAGTTCGGTATCTGTTGTGTTGAATAGTTTGAGGCTAAAAAGCATAAAATTGTAATCAAAATAATGTAATGCTGAGTCAAAAAAGTATAACAGTTTAGCTCAGCGAAAACTTAAATTTGTATAAGTAATCAGTCAAGAATTAAAAATAAATTTATGGAAAACATGAAGTTTAAAACCACAATAAACTGTGGCGGATGTTTAAAAAGTGTTACTCCTTCACTAAATAAGGTTGATGGCATTAATCATTGGGAAGTTGACTTAGACAATCCTGATAAAGTATTGAGTGTAGATAGCAGCAGTGCATCAGAAAAAGAGGTAGTTGAAGCAGTGAAAAAAGTAGGATTTGAAATAGAAAGAATTGATTGATAATTAGCTCGAAATATAGCTGAAAAGATAGGCAACTGGCTCTGTATTTAGGTGAAATAGACAGATTGTTTTTTGTTTGAATTTTCACAAAAAAGAAAAAAAGTTTCATTTTCTTTAAAAAAATTCAAAACCATTTGCAATTTTCGGAAGTTATCAATTCGTAATCAGCTATTAATTCAAATAATTATTTAATCATGTATATCAAAAAAGTATTTACAACAGCTATTATTACTTTATTTTGCCTTTCAGCGTCTTTCGCAAGTGTTGATCTTCCAAAAAATGATGTGGAAAAAACTGCTGCAGAATACGAAGCAATAATTGATGGCCTTAAAATTAAAGTAGACAGTCTTGCGGAAGCTAAAAAGAATGCTAACTCTGTTGAAGAAAGGAGAGCTATCAATAAAGAATTACGCGAAGTTAAAAGAGAAGTAAAAGAAGTAAAAAGACGTGCAGGTGGAGGTATCTACATTAGTGTTGGTGCGCTACTTGTAATCATCATTATCTTATTATTAATATAAGATTTAACCAAATAAAAAAGGCGGATGATTATAAAATCATCCGCCTTTTTTATGTCTTTTCACTATTTTAATTACTATAAGAAAGTGTTTTAGATTTCTTTCTTTTAGATTTTTTCTTCAGCTTATTAATCCAGATAATGGTTCCTGTAACAGGCAAACTGGTAGCAATTAAACAAGCAATAAAATAAAGAATCTTAGAAAAAGTGCCATAGACATTCCCCACATGCAAAGCCTTAATAGACCTAGCAATTTTTTCGTTTAGTGGCTTATCAGAAAATTTCTCTAAACTTTCTACTTCAGCAGTGTATTTATTAAGCTTTAGTTCATCACCACCGTTTGGTGCAAAAAAGCCTGTTTTGTATTTAGAAACCGAAACACTTGCTTGGTTTTCTTGAGGTAAATTCAATCTGTAATCACCTTCATAAGGTAAAGATTCATCTGCTTTTTTAATGTAATCTGCCAGCGATAATTTCACTTCTTGCTCTGGTAAGTTCACTGCTTTTTCTTCTTTTGGCCCACGACCTCTAGATCTATCAACTCCTAAAATATCATATAAACCTGTTCTGTACCATTCGAACGACCACTGTAAACCAGTTAATGCCATCACTAACATCAAGATGAAAGCATAGAAACCTAAAGCATTGTGTAAATCGTGGTTAATTCTCTTCCAGCCAGCATTGCTTTTTATTTTTAAACCTTGTCTCCAATACTTTACTTTTTGTGGAAACCAGATTACCATACCAGTTAATAAGATTATTACAAATATTACAGTTGCCCAACCAACTATCGGCCTGCCCACATTCATATCTAACAGTAACCATCTATGTAATCTAAACATTACCATAAAAAACTCAGAGCCTGCTCCTTTGGTTGTACCCTTAATTTCGGCTGTGTAAGGGTCTACCAAATAAGTTGTTCCTCTTCTCTTTCCTTCTTTTTTCACATTTAAGCCAAGCGATCTTTCTGCATCGGCAGGTATTTCAATGGAAGATACTTTGGCTCCCAATTCGGCTTCTACTGCGGTAATAATCTCTTCTTCAGTCTTTCTAGGAAGCCCGGCTTCATTTTTTACCTCATACACTTCTGCATTGAGCATTTCCTGTATTTCTGAGCTAAAAGTATAAATGGTACCGGTAAGGCAAACAACGAATAAGATGAGTCCTGAGGCGATTCCCAACCATAGGTGCACATCGTTAAAAAATTTTCTTACTTTTTTCCAGGTTGAGTTACTTTGTCTAGTATTCATTCTGATAAATATGCTACAGATCGAAATTTATTATTTTGAATTATTCTAAATATAGGCCTAAAATTAATAAAGCCTAAATAAATTCAACCAACTATATCACTTTTTCAACCAAGTAATTCATTAGCACAACTTATCTATCTGTAAATACTAGCATTTGCATTCTGCTCAAAACAACCTATCTATGCATGCAAATTAACAATTCAGATATATAACTAAATTTCTACTAGCATGAAAAAGATACTATGCAATGTTTTGATTTTAATAAGCTTTACGGGTATTTGCTTGGCGCAAGATTACAAGAAAGAAATAAAAGAATTTCAGAAAGAACTCAACGAAGAATATAAAAATCCAGATGAGTCTCCCTTAAGCACAAAAGACCGAAAGAAATTTAAAGGTCATGATTTTTTCCCGATAGATGAAAAATACAGAGTGGAAGCAAAATTTGTTAAAACAGCGAATGCTATGCCTTTTAAGATGAAAACATCTGCCAATGTATTTCAAAATTACGATATATATGGTGTTGTATCTTTTGAGATTGACGGTGAAGAGTTTAAACTTAACATCTACCAAAGCCATTCTTTAAGAGAAACAGAAGAATATAAAGACTATCTTTTTCTACCTTTTACAGATTTAACTAATGGCACTGAAACCTACAGAGGAGGGCGCTACATAGATCTAAGCATTCCATCAGACAATACAATAGTTATAGATTTTAATAAAGCTTATAACCCATACTGTGCTTATAGTACTGGCTATTCTTGCCCGATACCACCAAAAGAAAATAACCTAGATATTAAGGTTGAAGCTGGCATCAAAAACAATCATTTATAAAATAATTTGAATTAAATGGTGCAACATTCAATTTCTTTTTGTTACATATAACAGAAAGAAAAAAAATTATACCTATGGCTATTAACCCAATAAAAAAAATTGCACCACTAGGCTTTCCTTGGGAAACCAGTGACCCTTTCTTGTTTTGCGTACATCACGAAGATTTTTATCCGGTAGGAAATGAAAAAATGGGCCCGGCAACCTCATTAGCTGGCAGAAGGTTGGGAAATGATTTTACTGTAAAAGATGGTTTTAGAATGTACCATGGCAAAACTGTTCCGGGTTTTCCGGCACACCCGCACAGAGGTTTTGAAACAGTAACTATTGCACGTAAAGGTTTTGTAGATCATTCAGATTCGTTAGGTGCAGCAGGCAGGTTTGGAGAAGGAGATGTACAATGGATGACAGCAGGTAAAGGCGTACAACACTGCGAAATGTTTCCACTATTAAATGAAGAGAAAGAGAATCCATTTGAGATTTTTCAAATATGGCTTAATCTGCCCAAAGCAAAGAAAATGGCAGCTCCTTATTTCTCTATGCTTTGGAACGATACCATTCCGATTTATTCTTTTAGTGATGCGAATGGGAAAACAACAGAAGTAAACATTATAGCTGGAGAAATTGAAGGAATTAAAGCTCCTACTCCTGCGCCAGACTCTTGGGCTGCTAACCCAGAAAACGAGGTGGCTATTTGGACTATTAAAATGGAAGCCGGAGCAAAATGGATACTTCCTCAAGCATCTGAGGCAGCAAACCGAAGCATCTATTTTTATAAAGGCAGTTCAATAAAAGTAGCTGAGCAAGCGGTAGACAATTATAAAGCAGTACATCTACATGCAGCCGAAGAAACACTTATCGAAAACACAGGAGAAGAGGCTTACATTCTTTTATTACAAGGAAAACCTATTAATGAACCAATAGCGCAGTATGGTCCATTTGTTATGAACTCTCAAAGAGAAATACAAGAAGCATACAGTGAGTATCAGCAAAACCATTTTGGAGGCTGGCCTTGGCCAACAGCAGACCATGTGCACGATAGGTCTAAAGGCAGGTTTGCCAAATATGTAGATGGTACAGTTGTGGAAAAGAAAGATTGATTTTTTCTATCTTAAATCTATCCACATCAGTAATAATATTCATCTATATTTTCTATGAACATAAACTAACTTGAATAGTTAAATATAATTGAATAATTATTCACTATAAAAATCATAAGGTGAACCTCAAACAGATATTTACTAATAATCAGAAGTGGATTTCTGAGAAGCTTAAAACCGATAATACTTATTTCGAAAACTTGTCTAAAGGACAAGAACCAGAAATACTTTATATAGGTTGCTCAGATAGCCGAGTAACCGCTGAGGATATGATGGGCGCGCAGCCAGGTGAAGTTTTTGTTCACAGAAACATCGCTAACTTAGTACCTAATTCAGATTTGAGTGCGATGTCTGTAATTAACTTTGCTGTGAGCCATCTTAAAGTAAAAAACATTGTTGTTTGTGGGCACTACTACTGCGGAGGTGTAAAAGCCGCCATGACGAAAGCAGATTTAGGTATTTTAAATCCTTGGCTAAGAAACATCAAAGATGTGTATCGTATCCATCAAACTGAATTGGATGACATTGCCGATGAAGAAACCAGATATAAAAGACTAGTAGAGTTAAATGTGCAGGAACAATGTTTAAATGTGATTAAAACACCTGAATATCAGAAGGCAGTGAGAGAAAGAGAATTAGCTGTGCATGGTTGGGTATTTGATATTCACAGTGGAAAAATTATCGATCTTGAGATTGATTTTGAAGCTATTACAAAAGAAATAATGGGAATTTATAAGCTTACTTAATAGCAAAATTAATAACATAAACCACAAAACATTTAATTGAAACATCCAATCTTTAACTATCAATAAAGTAATTTACAGTAATGTGAATTGCTTTTTTTATGTACTATAAAAACTCATGTTATGCTATAATTTCCTCCTTTATCAAATCACCCAATTTTTTTATAGCGGCTTCTATTTTTCGCCCATAAGGCTGCCCGATACTTATTCTAAAATAGTTGTGTAAATCTTTTTCCATAGAAAACATCTGCCCCGGAGCAAAGCTTATATTTTCTGCCATGGCTTTTTTAAACAGGGTTAAAGTGTCTACTTTATTATTTAACTCAACCCATAATACAAAACCACCTTTGGGTTTAGAAACCACTGTGTCTTTTGGGAAATAATTCTCAATTGCCTGCTGATATTTCAGTGACTGTGTATGCAATTGTTTTCGCATTCTTTTAAGGTGCAAATCATATCTGCCATGTTTGAGAAAATGAGCGAGAATCTCCTGAGTAAGTGTAGATGTAGTTACACTATGGCTTACTTTCGCCTGAAAGACTTTATCGTAAAATTTGCCCGGATGTATCCAACCAATGCGGTAACCCGGAGCCAAGGATTTAGAAAAAGAAGAACAATAAATCACATTGTTATTTTCGTCGTAAGACTTGCATGATCGGCTACGCTGCGAACTGTAATATAATTCTCCATATATATCATTTTCTATTAACGTGATATTGTACTTAGCCAAAAGGTTCACAATTTTCTTTTTAGACTCATTGGGTATTGTAGCCCCCAGAGGATTTGAATAACTACTTACTAAAACACATGCTTTGGGTTGATGTTCTTCAATCGCTTTTTCCATGCTTTCGATCACTATACCTGTATTAAAATCGGTCTCTACTTCTACTGGCTTTCTACCCAAAGAAACTATGGTTTGGAAGTTCCCAAAATAAGAAGGCGATTCGATCAAAATTTTATCACCAGCTTCTGTACAAGCACTTATAGCTAGGTTAATTGCTTCCATACTTCCGGCAGTAATAATTAAATCGTCACTGTGAATATCCATTCCACTGTGTACAGATAGTACAGCAATCTGCTCTTTTAAAGCAGGTAAACCGGCAAATGGCCCATATAATAATGAAGAACCACTTCTGTAGCGATTTACGAATAATAAAGATTTTTTAAACTTAGTTTCTGGCAACAAAGAAACCTCAGGAGAATTTAGAGAGAGTGATACAACAGACTTATTAAGCTCTCTGCCGTAAACCATTTGTATCATTTCATCTAGGCTTTTGGCATTTAGCTTTTTGTATTTGCTGTAATGTTTTTTAAACCTCGATTTCCTCAAAGGATTTCTCGCATAATACCCCGATCTAGCTCTAGACTCTACAAAACCTAAGCCTTCTAAAGTGTTAAAAGCCTGATAGGCCGTCATTAAACTGATACCTTGCTGCCGGCAAAGTGTTCTTAAACTTGGGAGTTTCTCCCCTGCTTTTAGTTCACCCCTTTCAATCAAATCGATTATTCTTTCGGTGAGTAATTCATGTTTAAACCTTGCCATCTGTTATAGTCAAAAATAAAAAAACTGTATCTGTTATAGTTGCTGTAAAATAAATACTTTTGTTTAATATAAAATATTTTAGAATTATGACTTTTCAGGCAAAACCCTTTGGATCGAGTCCCGCACCGTTAATGTATGTGGCTAAGTATGAAAATGATGGATGGGACAATGGCACTATTGAACCTTTTACAGATTTAGTATTAAGCCCTTTTGCCATGTGCTTTCATTATGGCCAAACAGTGTTCGAAGGACTCAAAGCGTACAGATCAGCCGACGATCAAATTCTGGTTTTCAGGCAGCAAGAAAATTTTCTCAGAATGAACAAATCATTAGAGAGAATGGCAATGCCAACTCTACCACAAAAACTATGGGAAGAAGGCATTTTATCACTCATTTCTAATTTAAGAGATGAAGTCCCTCCTCATGGCGAAGGTTCATTATATATTAGACCTTTTGCTATTGCTACTCAGCCTAAATTAGGAGTAGAACTTTCTGATGAATATCTATTTCTGGTCACTGCCTGCCAAGTAGGTGCTTATTACGATAAAAACCTGAAAGTTAAAGTAGAAAAAGAATTTACAAGAGCAGCTCCGGGTGGTGCTGGTTCAGCTAAATGTGGTGGAAATTACGGTAGTGCGTTCTATCCATTTAAAAAGGCCAAAGCAGAAGGTTTCGATCAAATACTATGGACAGATTCAAAATCTCATGAGTTTTTTGAAGAATCTGGTACAATGAATTTCGGTTTCTTCATAGAAGATACTTTTATTACACCTCCTGCTTCAGATACTATTTTAGATGGAATAACAAGAAAATCGATAATTGAACTGGCAAGAGATAAAGGGTATAAAATAGAAGTTCGTCCCTTCTCAGTAACTGAGCTAAAAGAGTCTTTCAGTAAAGGATTAAAAATTGAAGCCTTTGGTTTGGGTACAGCAGCAGTAATTGCTCCTTTCGAAAGTATCTCGATTGATGGTATCAATTACGCTTGCTATTGTGCTCCAGATGCTCAAATGTTTACTTTAAAGAACGAGTTAAAAGGAATACAAGAAGGTAAAGTATTCGACAAACATGGTTGGAATACCATTGTAGAAAAATTTGTTGAGGCATAACTTTGCATTAATAAAAACAATGGTGTGCTATAGAAGTACGACTTTATAGTACATCATTGTTTAAAAAATTTGTTTCAGCCCTATAAAGAAACAACACCGAAATCAGTAGATTTTCTATCCTTCCATTTTCTACATTTCAAATTTCAAAAAAAAAGCTAGAGAAAATAGCCCAAATCTTACATACCTCCACTCTTCTATTAATCTTTATTAAATATACAATTAGAAAAGTTCATGTTTTCAATATGAAACAATTACATATTGAACATGCAGGGCAAATTTGCAAACAAGGCTAATAACATAATCTTTTCCTATTTACTACCTATAATTTGTACGGCTTTACTGATTTATCAGGGAATTTTTAGCGGATTCAATGTAGTTACATTTGTTGTAATTGCACTTATAATAGCATTCTCTATAGGTAACTTCTTTTACAGAAAGAGCCTAGAACAATTCCATATTGATAAAAATGGGCAGGTTGTTAAGTTGCTACATGAAAAAGTATTTAACAGCGGAAAAGTTAAAAATGATGATATAAATGCTTTGAATATTCTTGAGAAAAGAATAAACCAAGCAATGGCATTCATCAGAGCAATTGGTAAAGGAGATTTGAATGCTTCTTTTGCCGATCTCACAGAAGATATTCAAGATCTTAATAAAGACAATTTAGTGGGCGAAATCCATTCGATGAATCAGAAAATGCAAGAAATAGCCGTTTCTGAACGCCAAAGAAACTGGGCGACAGAAGGTATTGCTAAATTTTCTGAGATATTCAGGCAACAAGATAAACCAATAGTTGAGATACTTGATGCCTTTTTAATCGAATTTTGCCGATATATTCAAGCTAATCAAGCCTCTGTATTTGTATATGATAATGAAGGCCATAAACTACAACTTGTTTCAACTTATGCCTATAATCGTAAAAAATTTATTGCTAAAGAAGTTGAGCCAGGTGAAGGTTTAATTGGTCAGGTTTATCTTGAAAAGAGCAGTATTTATTTAAAAGAGCTACCCACAGATTACATTAGTATTACTTCTGGTTTGGGTGAAGCTACTCCTTCTGTAGTTTATATTGCTCCATTAAAATTTAATGAGAAAGTTGAAGGTGTAATGGAGATCGCTGCTTTTGATGAATGGCAATCTTTTGAAACAGAGTTTATAGACAGAGTATCTGAAATTATTGGATCTGCCCTTACTACTCTTAAAACTGCAGAAATAACACAAAAGCTTTTATATCAATCTCAAGAAAAAGAAGAATTGCTCAAATCTCAGGAAGAAGAGATGAGACAAAACTTTGAAGAATTAATTGCTACTCAGGAAGAGATGCAGCGTAAGGCAAAAGAAGCTTATGAGCAGCATGCTAAGCTTTCAGCAATTCTGGATTCTTCAAAAAACTCAATTGTGACTTTAAATGAACAAGGAAAAATTGAAACTATCAACAAAGCTACAGTTGATATGTTTGGCTATTTAGAAGATGAGCTAATTAACCAACCATTAAACTTTATTATACCTAATATCCCATTTAAGTCTAAAGAAGACTTTAATAAAGATGAATCTTTAAGGTTAATTGGAAAAAAAGCAGATGGTAAAACATTTCCTTTAGAATTATGGGGCGGAGAAGCTACCCTTGACAACCGTAGTTTGTTTAGCTGTATTATCACTGATATTACAGGCCGAGTTAAAGCAGAAGAAGAGCAAGCGATGTTTGTAGAACAAATGCAAGCACAAGAAGAAGAACTTAAACAGACACTAGAAGAAATTCAGGCTTCACAAGAAGAAGTTCAAAGGCAATCTATGGAGGCTAGTGAACAACATGCCAAAATTTCTGCTATTCTAAATGCTACTGCAGATGCAATTATAACTGTAGGTCCGGGAGGTATTATAGAAACAGTAAATACTGCAGCAATTAAACTTTTGGGTTATTCTGAATCCGAATTATTAACCTTTAAACTCAAGCAGATTCTTCCTGAAATACCATTTACTTCAATGGAAGAATATGATAACTCAAAAGATGATAAAGATAACATACTAAAACTAGATGCTGTAAAAAAAGACGGCACAAAATTCCCAGTAGAAGTATCTGGCAGAAAAGCTACATTAAATAATAGAGATATTTTCGTTACCATTCTTCATAATATAACCGAAAGACAAAAACTTGAATCTGAGCAGGCCATGTACATGGAACAGATGCAAGCACAAGAAGAAGAGTTGAAGCAAACACTAGAAGAGATTAACGCCTCGCAAGAAGAATTACAAAATCAGCTTACCCAAACAGCTATGCTCAACCATGAAATGGATGCACGTATGGCTGTTTTGAATGAGTCTACCATTCTTTCTGAATCTGATATTTATGGCAATATCACTTTTGTGAATGATAAATTCTGTGAGGTTGCTCAGTTTACCAGAAAAGAGCTTATCGGGCAACCACATAATATTGTTCGCCACCCCGACACTCCAAAATTATTCTTTAAGAATTTGTGGAGTACCATTAAGGCAGGTAAAACATTTAGAGGTTTCTTAAAAAATAAGAAAAAAGACGGTAGTCCTTATTATGTAGATGTAGTGATCTCTCCAGTTTTGGATGAAAATAATAGGCCAATTAAATATGTGGCTGCACGTTATGTGATCAATAGTGAGACATATGGAGAACAAATGCTAAGAGGACAAGCTATAAAAATGGAAGAAGCAGAAGTAAATAAATAATTATATTCAGCACGTTTAGATTTAATATTTTTTAATCAGGCTCTTGTGGAGCCTGATTTTTTTTTTAACCATATCAATTTTGCTTACTTCCATAGAATAAAACTTCCAACTCTTTGCTGTCGAGTTTTATTAAATCATTAGCATCACCAAGTACTTCATCAATTAAGCCATACTCTTTAGCTTCAATAGCATTTAAGAAGCGATCTCGTAAAAAGAACTCTTCAATTTCTTTCCAGTTGTGGCCAGTATGCCTGCCCATAATATGGAATAATTGAGTCTGAAGTCTTTCTTGTTCTCTAGTAGCAATTCTCACATCTTCGGTATAACCTTTGGCTCCTCCACCAGTTGGATGCATGTGAATAGTAGAATGTGGCAATGCATATCTTTTCCCTTTGTGCCCTGTTGTAAGCAAAGCAGTTGCCATGCTGCCAGTAAAGCCAACAGACACTGTAGAAACCGGAGCCGAAATCATTTGGATGGCATCGTAAATTGCCAAACCGGCATATACTACCCCACCCGGACTGTTAATATATAAATCTATCTGGCTGGTTTTACTCTGGCTATTGAGGTAAAGTAATTGGGCGATTATTAGGTTGGCAACCTGATCGTTAATGGCTGTACCTAAAAAAATAATTCTTTCTTTTAGCAAAAGGCTGTAAATATCATACGCTCTCTCGCTACGGTCATTGCTATCAATAACCATAGGAACTACACTGGCAAAAGGTGACATAAACTTGTAATTATAGTTTTGAAAATAGTTGAAGTACTTTTTGCCTAAAGCTCTTGTGTTGGGGTTTGGTAAATAATTGCTGATGCACTGTTTCCAGTCGGTTTCTCAGGTTTTTTCTACCATAGAACTGTACCAACTCAAAGGTGTGTTTCTGCCAGAAAACATTGTCTTTTAAATTTTCATCAATCAGCATCTTTGCTTCAAATACTACTTGATCTTCAGCCTGCATTTTTCCCTGAAGATAAGCTTCTATCTCTTGTATCTCAGTTAAGGAAGTCATCGTAGATCAGGGATTTTTCTTTTACTTTATTTTTAACTTTTTGCAAACATTTGTACTTCTGCACTGTCGCAGAGCGTACACCCGAAAATCCAAAATGAGATGCAATTTGAGTTAAAGGCAACTGCTCATAATAAAATGCTTGTAATAATTCCATACATTTGCTACCTGCTTTTTCGAGAAAGTTCATCAATCGCCTTTTAGATGGAAGAGCTTCTTCTACATCAAAGAAACTTTCATTTAATTTATCAAAAGATACATCCAACGACATTTCTTTATAACTTCCTTTAAATTGCTTTTTCCATAGGTTTTTGGCAATGCCTACTAAACAGGCAGTTTCGTTTACCCGAATAGATTGATGTTTAAACATGTAGTTTTCGTAATAAATGATTACCGCATCATGAAAAACATCTTTGGCAGTATCAAAATCGCCTCCCATTTTACTAATATACTTAGCTACAATAGGAAAAGCTTTTTGATAAAGCACCAATAACTCTTCTTCCTTATTGTAAACTGATTGATCTAAGGTTGCTATTTCTGGCATGAGCTTTAGGTTTTATTACTATGTGTCAAGTTTTAGCCAACTATCACCTTTTATTAAAATAAATTTCAATCCTAAGTTATAAAACTTATATAACTAACTGATAGTCTGACTAATAAACCCCATAAATATTTTTTCAAAACCTACTATTATATTCATTCAGAATAGAGAGAAAAGAATGGATTATTAACTTTTAGAAATTCTTATATTGAGAGGAAATACAATCTACCATTTCAAGCGAAACCAGACCAAAATCGTCTCCTTAAACTATTTACATAATCGCTCAAAAATTCGTATTCGATTTTTGCTGATAGAAAGAATTTAAAAAATCGATAACAATCACCCTCAACAAAATGTAGATTATAACACAGGCACATTAAAAAATTTCACTAACAGTAAATTCTGATCATGAAACTTTCTATCCAATACTACTTATTACTAGCATTTTTACCATTTGCAGCATATGCACAAGACACGCACGAAATTACGGGGACAATTATAGATAAAGAAACAGAAGATCCTGTACCTTTTGCACAAGTAGCCTTTTTTGAACCCGGCAATGAGACTCCTGTAGTGGGTACAGTTACGAAAGACAATGGACAATTTCAGTTGGAAGTGGAAGAAGGAGAATATAGAATGGAGGTAGTATTTGTTGGCTATGATGAAAAAGAGATAAAAACAGTTAAAGTAAACAAAAATAAATCGGTTGGTAACATTGCACTTATCCCCTCTTCGCTTAAACTCGATGAGATTGTAGTAGAAGGCAACGAAGTGAAAAGACCTGTAACTACTACACTAGAAGGTGTAAACGTACGACCAGATCAAACCCTTTCTAATACTGGTGGTAGTGTACTTGATGTGTTAAGGAACACACCTTCTGTTAGTGTTGGGCAAGATGGTAGCATTACCTTAAGAGGTAGTGGCAACACAAATATTCTTCTTGATGGAAGAAACTCATCTATCACTGGTGATCTGGAGCAGATTCCTGCAAGTATGATTGAAAACATACAAATTGTAAATAACCCCAATGCAAAGTATGATGCCCAAGGAGCAGGTGGGGTTATAAATATCAAGCTTAAAAGAGGAAGCCAGAAAGGTACAACAGGAAAAGCTGAACTTACAGTGGGTACACGTATGCGTACAAATGCTTCAGTAAACTTGAGTAGAAAGTCTGAAAACTTTAATATTTACGGCGGTTATAGTTATAGAAGCTGGCCGGGTGTAGGCAATTCCAATACTTCAAGAGATATATTTTCTAGCAACGAGAGACTGATTCAACAAGTAGACAGAGAGCGAAATGATAAAGAACATACCTTTAATTATGGTGCTGATTATTTCTTTGGTAAAAATAAAATTAGCTACGAAGGTGCTTTCAATATGGAAGATGAGGAAGACTATGACAATACACAGACTGAAATCCGCTCTATAGATACAGACGACTTAATTCTTCAGTATAAAAGAATTAACAATGAGATTGAAGACAACTATTCTTTTGATAATGCCTTTATCTACGAACGTACTTTTGATAATCCTGATAGAGAATTAAGAGCGGTGGTAAGTCATTCGTACAGAGACCAGCAAGAACAACAAATTATTGATATTTATAATAATATCACCGATGAAAATGATGATGTTTCACGCTACGAAAGAAGCACAAGCGATGACTTCAACAGCAATATTGTAATGCAGGTAGATTATGTACATCCATTTGATAATGCCAAATTAGAGACAGGTTACAAATCTATTTTTAGAACAATGGAGAATGATTACCTATATGAAGCGCAAGATCCAGATGTAGGAGAATGGGTAAACAGAGCCGATGTAAGTAACCGATTTAGGTATGAAGATAAGATTTTTGCAGCCTATGCCATCTTCTCTAGTAGCATCGGCGATAAGTTAGATTATGCTTTGGGTACTCGTGCAGAGCAAACTATGGTAGATACCAAACTGTACAATAACAATGAAACCAACGAGCAAAACTATTTGAATTTCTTCCCGAGTGTACAAGCACAGTATTTTCTAGACAAGAGCAATTCTTTAAAATTTACATACAGTAGAAGAATAGACAGACCTAGCTCAAGAAGATTAAATCCATTCCCAGATATTTCAGATTCTTTAAATATTAGAATTGGTAACCCAAACCTACAACCAGAGTTTATCAACTCTTTTGAGTTTGGACATATGCTTAGTAAAGACAAATTTGAAATTACAACCAATGCATTCTTTAGACATGTAAATGGCCAGATCGACTGGATTGTGAGAGTGGAAGATGGTATTTCTTATAGAGGGCCACTTAACCTGAACAATGCTATGACCTACGGTTTAGAGCTTATCAACACTACACAACTTACTAATTGGTGGAATATGAATTTTAGTTATTCGATTTTCCAAACTCAGGTGGATGGTACCAACCTAAATGCCGATTATACAAACAAAGGACTTTCGTGGTATGCCAAGTTAAATACTGATTTTAGTTTACCACTTGATGTAGATATGCAGATTACTGCCAACTACAGAGCACCTGAAGTTGAAGCCCAAGGTAAAGATTTAGCTAGATATTATATGGATTTGAGTTTCCAAAAATCTTTTATGGATGATAAAGCAAACGCTACCCTCAGTATAAGAGACTTATTTAATACAAGATCTTTTAGAGGTGAAAACTTCGGGGAAGATTTTTTTCAAGAATTTGAATATAAACGCGAGTCAAGGATAGCTCTTTTAAGTTTGAGCTATAGCCTATAGTTTAATGTTTTGTTAAAGTGCATAACCCGACTGTAATTCAGTCGGGTTATCTTTTTTATAGCTTTTTTAATGCCAGTTGAGAAACTGTTTTACCAATTGCCAACGAAGAAGTTGCGGCTGGTGAAGGTGCATTTAGTACGTTTACTACATGTTCGGTTTCTAAAATCTTGAAGTCATCTATTAGACCACCAGTACGGTCACATGCTTGTGCTCTCACTCCTGCTCCTCCTGGTACTAAATCTTCTTCCTGAATTTCTGGAATAAGTTTTTGCAAAGCTTTTGTAAAAGCTGCTTTGGAGAAAGATCGGTAGATTTCTCCTAAACCAGTTTGCCAGTATTTGGCAGCTACTTTTCTAAAACCTGGCCAGTTTAAAGAACCCATCAAGTCAGCCATATCAAAGTCTGTTCTGTGATAGCCTTCTCTTTTAAAAGCAAAAACTGCATTTGGTCCAGCTTCAATTCCACCTTTTATCATTCTTGTAAAATGCACGCCTAAGAATGGAAAGTTTGGATCGGGCACCGGATAAATTAGATTTTTTACTAAGTGATGCTTTTCAGGCTTAATTTCGAAATACTCACCTCTAAAAGGAACAATTCGAACATCTGTAGGCATTGTAAGTGCAGCAATTCTATCAGAGAAAAGTCCACCGCAATTAATCACCAAGTTGGTATTATAAGTACCTTTGTCTGTAATTACCTCAGAGCTATTTGCTTTGGTTTTTATATCTGTTACTTTCTCCCCTAGTTTAATTTCTCCCCCAAATTCTTGAAAGCGCTCGGCATATTTATAAGAAACCTGAGTATAATCTATAATACCCGTTTGAGGTACATGAATTCCTGCAACACCATTTACATGCGGCTCATATTCTTTCAGCTCTTCAACTCCAATTTTCCTAATATTTTCTAACCCATTTTCAATACCACGTTTGTAAATATTCTCCATTGCCGGCAATTCACTTTCAGAAGTCGCCACTATTATCTTTCCGCACAATTCGTAATTGATCTCTTCCTTTTCACAAAAAGCGATCAAATCATGATAACCTTCTAGGCAGTTTTTAGCTTTTAAGCTTCCCGGTTTGTAGTAAATCCCAGAGTGAATAACCCCACTATTATTTCCTGTCTGGTGTTTTGCCAGCACTGTCTCTTTTTCAAGCAGAAGTATGTTTAAATTGGGTTGTGCTTCTTTTAATCGATAGGCTGTAGCCAAACCTACAATACCTCCTCCTATAATGACAATGTCATACGATGTCCCTTGCGACATAATCTTTAATTTAGTTTATCTTTCAGCTTTTGCGTAAAACTAATAAAGAATTGAACAGCTTGGGGGTTCTTCATAGAATCTTTGTTGAGTACTTTTTCTGGTGATGCACCCATTAGAATCTTTTTTACAGGAGTTTCCATTTTTTTACCACTAATGGTATAGGGAACTTCATCAATCACAATAAACTCATCGGGCACATGTCTTGGACTACATGTTTCTCTAATTGTTTTTTTGAGCTCAGTCACCAGTTGATCGTCTAGTTTTATGCCTTCTTTCATCTTTACAAATAGCGGCATATAATACTCTCCACCTTTCAGCTCAATACAAGTAACTAAACTATCTGCAACAGAACTCACTTTATCAACTGCTCTGTAAATTTCACTGGTTCCAATTCTTACGCCACCACGATTGAGCGTGGCATCAGACCTACCGTAAATTATCACTGTATTTCTATCTGTAATTTTTATCCAATCTCCGTGTCGCCATTTACCCGGAAACATTTCAAAATAGCTAGATTGGTAACGTTTCATTCCTTCATCGTTCCAAAAAAACACAGGCATAGAAGGCATCGGTTTTTCAATTACCATCTCCCCAACTTCATTTAGTAGCGGTTTGCCATCTTCATCTAAAGATTGCATGGCGCAACCCAAAGCTCTACATTGTAACTCACCTTCATAAACTGGCAATAGCGGATTTCCTCCAACAAAAGCACTGCAAACATCCGTACCACCACTCATAGACATAAGCCAAATATCAGTCTTTATGTATTTGTAAATCCAATCGAAACCTTCGGGAGGTAAAGGTGAGCCAGTAGAACCAATTGATCGCAATACGGATAGATCGAAATCCTTCCGCGGATTTATATCCGCTTTCATGCAAGCGATTATAAAACCTGCACTGGTTCCAAAGTGATTAATTTTGCATTCTTCAGCCAATTTCCACAATCGATTAATATCTGGAAAAGCCGGACTCCCATCGTACAAAACAATAGTAGCTCCAGTAAGCAAAGCTGCATTTACGAAATTCCACATCATCCAACCAGTAGTGCTGTACCAGAAAAACCGCTCCCCTTTTCGGCAATCATTATGGAAAGTGAGATATTTAAAATGCTCTAATAAAACACCACCATGTGAATGCGTAATGGCTTTGGGCATGCCTGTAGTTCCTGAAGAATACAATACCCAAATGGGATGCTCAAAAGGAACAGCTTCGAATTGTAGCTTTGCATTTACATCACCTATCGCATCAAACCACTGAGTCTCATTTTCTTTAAGTTGAATATTATTTGATTGATCTTTAAGATAAGGGATAATGATGGTTTCTTTTAAAGTAGGTAATCCTTTTTGTAAAGTGCTTAATGCTTCTGATTTGTCGAAAGGTTTTCCATTATACGAATATCCATCGATGGTGAACAATACTTTGGGCTCAACCTGACTGAAACGATCATGTACACTGCCCGTTCCAAAATCTGGCGAACAACTAGACCAGATGGCTCCAATTGAAATAGTTGCCAAAAAAGCAATGGTGGCTTCTGGAATATTAGGGATAAATGCAGCTACCCGATCACCTTTTTCTACTCCTATCTCTTTAAGATAATTGGCTAGTGCAGCTGTTTTTGTTTCTAATTCTTTCCAACTTATTTCTTTTAGTGGATGTATTTCAGATGAGAAAATAATAGCAGGATGATCTGTATTGGCATTTCTAAAAATATGCTCAGCATAGTTTAATGTAGCTCCCTCAAACCAGCTTGTTCCAGGCATTTCTTCTGAAAGTAAAACTTGGCTATAAGGCTGATGGCTAATTATTTCGAAATACTCCCATAAGCTCTCCCAGAAATCGCCAACATGATTCACTGACCATGCCCACAGTGCTTGGTAGTTTTCGAATTGAAGTTTTTTTTCTTTTGCCAGCCATAACATGTATTTGGTTAATCCTGATGTTTGTTGCAATGATTTATCTGGCTGCCAAATGGTAATTGCTTGTTCATTATTCATATTTATTATTTTATGCGTTGGTCTTACCAAATTTACTCATTCCAAAACCAGAGAAGAAATTAACTAGATAAAAATAAAAAAGAGCCTAACATTGTAAGGCTCCTTTCCTAGCTAACTTATCTTCATAATATGAAGATTCACGACTTATTTTTAATCCTAATTATTATTCCGTTGCATTACTACCTACATTACCCTGAGCGATTAAAGTACCCAGATCGTCAATAGAAGCATGTACATTTACATATCCATCAACTGTAATTACATCATCGTAAGTCATTGCATTGCCTGCATCGTCCATCGTAATGTTGGTTTTTCCCATTCCATCAGCATCTACATCAGAAAGAGAAACTAAAATATCTCCTGGAGCAGTTTCAACAGAACCTGCATGTATGTGCGATGGATGATCGCCTACTGTTACTCCTGTTAACTCCACTACAGCTAATGTTTCATCATTCATTCTCTCATAGAAAGTAATCATACCTGAAATGCCTGCTTCATCTTTTTCTGCCAATGCATAGCTTACAGATTCACCAGTTAAAGCATTTTGCCCGATATCGCCTTGTGCTACTAATGTTGCCAGATTACCTGAACTCAAGTGTACATTAATATATCCATCGAAATCAATCAGTTCGGCATAGGTAATGGCAGTTCCATCATCTAACATACTCACACTAGTTTTGCTCATGCCACTGGTTCCATTTACATTACCAAGACTGATAGCAATATCACCACCTTCTGCTGCTGTATTAAAATGTATATGAGATGGATGCGAACCGCCTTCTGGAGTGCCATCAAGCATAATTGTTACCAAAGCTTCATCATTCATTCTTTGATAAAAGGTAGCCGTACCACTTATATCAGGATCTGCCACTGACATTAATTCGTAACTCATCATTTCACCAGTTAAAGCATTTTGTCCGATATCGCCTTGAGCGATAAGTGTTCCCAAATCATCAATACTATTGTGTACATTGATGTATCCATCATAGTCAATTACTTCTGCATAGGTAATCGCTGTGCCATCATCCAACATACTAATATTTGTTTTGCTCATTCCACTAGCACCATCAATACTTGTAATAGTTATTGCAATTCCACCACCTTCTGCTGCTGTATTCATATGAATATGTGCAGGGTGAGTGTTTCCTTCTGAAGTTCCGTCTAATGCTACTGTAAGTAAAGTCTCATCATTCATTCTTTGATAAAATGTAGCCGTACCACTAATGTCAGGATCAGCTACTGACATTAATTCGTAGCTCATCATCTCACCAGTAAGCACGTTTTGTCCAATATCTCCTTGTGCCACTAATGTAGCTAAATCATCACTGCTTAAGTGTACATTAATGTATCCATCGTACTCAATCATTTCTGCATAAGTAATGGTAGTTCCATCATCCAACATACTTACATTGGTCTTGCTCATACCAGTTGTTCCATCTACAGTAGTTAAGCTTATTGCGATATCTCCACCTTCTGAGGCAGTATTCATATGGATGTGTGCAGGGTGCATACCTCCATCTGGTGTACCTGCTAAATCTAGTGTAACTAAAGTTTCACCACTCATTCTTTTTGCAAAAGTGGCTATACCACTAATACTTGGATCTGCAACTGAAGACAGGTCGTAAGTAATCATTTCGCCTGTTAAAACATTATCACCAATATCTCCTTGAGCAACTAATGTTGATAGGTCGCTAGAACTCATATGTACATTAATGTAGCCATCATAACTAACAAGATCGCTGTAGCTAATTGTAGTACCGTTGTCTAAAGCAGAGATAATTGTTTCACTCATACCGCTTGCGCCATCAACAGGAGTTAAACTAATTGCGATGTCGCCGCCTTCTGCTGCGGTATTCATGTGAATATGTGCAGGGTGAGAATTTCCTGAAGAAGTTCCGTTAAGTTCCAGTGTTAAAAGTGTAGTACCATCTTCTAGTTCTTCGAATTTTGCAGAGCCACTTATTGATGGATCTGAAACTGAAGACAATGTAAAGGAAGAAGTGTTACCAGTAGTAGGATTTTCAGGAGTCATCATATCATCGTCGTCATCATCACAGGCTGACAAGCCGATAATTAAGGATGATAGTATGACTAATTGAAATAATTTTAAATAGCTTTTAAATGTGTCCATTCTTCTTATAGTTTATGTTAGTATTCTAATCTATATTCTGCCCTACCTACGAAACTGGAGCTTAGATTAGATTTAAGAAGAATGGATTTTTTTATTTTTTTTTCAAGATGTCTCTCCTATGACCTGTAGGGCAGATAAATCGGGTTGTTCGCTACCACCTTTTTTCTCAATGGTAACAGCAAAAGCATCTGCTTGTCCTATACTTTTCATGGCAATTAACTTTGATTCAGGATCAAAAACACCAGCGTCTACTGGTTTTCCATCTATCAATGCCCATAGTTGATATTGCTGCGCTTCGTTGAGGGTTTCAAAAGTACTGGCATTAAGGTAAACAGCTTCTTCCTCTGGATTCCAGAAAACTACTGCCTGTAAGTCGGGAGCATTATCAGTACCTTTTAATATAATCCGTTTATAATTAGCAGATGTAGCAATTTCATTGTTTTCTTCTAGCAGCTCATAATCTTCACTGGCTTTTTTTAATGTAGCTGCCATTGTTTGGTTTTCAGATAAGAGCGTTTTGTATTTGTTTTCAACCTCTTGCCACCTCGTCCAGAAGCTATAGGCAGTTAGTCCCATAGAAATAGCAAATACAATACTTGCTACTGCTGCATAACTTAATATTGAATTCTGTTTATTTTTTACATCTGGTGAGAGTTCACTCATTAAAGATTTCTTTACTTTAGCTGATGGTTTAATTGCCTGCGCAAAAGCCAATTCTGCTAAAGTTTTTTGCAAAGCTTTATATTCATCACGCACCTCCTTGCTTTCTTTAATAAAGTCTTCTACGATTTTTGTTTCGTTTCCAGAAAGATCACCTGTGATGTACGCTTCTAACCACCCTTGAGAAATAATTTCTTCTTTAGTCATTATATTTTTCCATTAAGGCACGTAATTTACTGATGCACGATCTGATCTTTGTTTTCACAGAACCCAGCGGCATTTCCAATTGAGTGGAAATATCATTATGCGAAAAACCCATGAAAAAGTTCATATTAATCAGCTTGATGCAGTCTTCGTTCATCTTTTTTATTAGCTCTTTCAATCCATATTTATCTTCTTTGGATTCACTGGTAAAGGTATTTACGAATGGTTCTAGCTCCGTGGATTTATTGTTATACTGGAATTTTTTTGAGCGCCTTACATCTATTGCCTGATTTCTGGCAATTCTGTACATCCATGTAAATAGGTTTCCTTTATCAGGATCAAACTTATCTATCTGATTCCATATTTTTATAAAAACATCGTGTAATGTCTCTTCGGCGATGGCTTCGTCTCCAAGAGTACGGTAGATTATTCCGTAAAGCGCAGAAGAATAGTGCTCATAGAGATAATTCATTGCGGTGGTATCCCTCTCCTTCAATCTGTCTACAATCGTATTTATCAGGTCTGTTATCTTCTGCAAGTCTATTTCAGTTAAATGAAATATTTGTTTTTAATCCAATTTTGGAGGTTGGTTGACAAATATATAAGATATGCTGATTAAATGAAGCGAAATGAATTCTTTAAGCTACAAAAGTTATCTATATAGTAGACAGTACTTTGTATCAACAAAAATTACATCTATCATTTAAAAGCTCTTAATAAATATTAACCACTGAGTTGATAAACAACTTAAGTGTAGGATTGTTAGGCCAAAAGATGAATTCTCGTAAATATGTAATTGAGTTTCTCTTTTTTAATAATCATCCGGTAATAATTGGTATCTCCGATTTGTACTGGTTCGTACCCATTATGATTCAGGTATTTTTCACTAATATTTTTATCAAACCAGTGGATGAGCTGTACATCACCATTGTAAAACTCAAGACAGGTAATTCCTCTTTTGCCAATTACACAGCCAGAGTTAAACAAACATGGAATATGCAATAGGTTATTATATATACCTGCCTGCTCCAATTCTTTTTTGGTAGCGTTTTTATAGATTTTTTTTAGCTCCTTTCTGTAAACATTAATGAGTTTTTTTACAGGTTTTCTATCTTTTTTATCTAAGTTGGCATACTTGCGGCAAAGTCCTTCGATACGATATTTTAGCCTTTGGATTTTTGGGAGAGACTCAAATAAGGGGCGGTGAGTATGCCCAATTACAGACATTACTTTTTTATTTACAGAGAAATTATAGGCATTTTGCTCAATCTTAAACTGTTTTCTGCTACTGTGTGAAACTGAATAATTTTTTATCCCTAACGGATTAGCCAGATAGCGTAAAGTATATCCAATTAGGGCATTATGAAGATTGTATTTCTTTGATGCCTGATGCCCATGGAATATAAAGATATCGTTGTCTTTATAATTGAAGCGGATACCTTCGTGTAGCGGATAAGGGTAATCTTTAATTTCTTGACTAAGTAAACCAATGTCGTGATTACCAATGGTTTTAATTAGTCGGTCTTCGGCTGCAAACCGATCGAACTGCTCATATATCTTCTGCCATTTTGCATAAATCTTATACCAATCGAATCTTTGTAATTCTTCGATATCGCCATTGAGTACTACTTTATGACCTAGTGGATAATAGTACTCTTTTAATGCATGAAGAAACAGCTCAGAGTTAGGTACAAAGTCGTCGTTACCTTTGCCATTACCCATGTGCATGTCACTAAAAATCACTAACCTATCCTCTTTGGAAAGCTTAAATACTGGTGATTTATCGTAGATTTCAAGCAGCGAAGTTAATACTGGTCCCAATTTCATATACAGCTGCTAATTCTTGTTCATGTTGTTGAAATGCCGAACTTCAAAACTACACATAGTGCTTTAACAGCATATTGCAAAGTCTTTACCTTTGCATGAATTATTATTTAATTTATTGCAAACCAGCTTAAACTTTGCTGCTTGATTTAACTATTTCATTATCTCATCTAATAAACCTTTGTCTGGGTTTAATGAATAAAAAAGTCTTCTTTTTAGCTTTCTTTCTTTTTTGTTTACCAAAGTGCCAGCCAGTTTGTCTATAGCAATGGTAGCAAATATGGTTTGCATAAAAGCTTCAATAAGGTCGTCCATGCCCAAACCCAATTTGTTAAAATCGCGCCTGTCAAGTGTGATTAGCCTTTTTACATCATAATCCCACATGTTTTCTCCTTTTTTTACAGAGATGTTAGTACCGAGTACAGACCATGTATTATGACCTTGTAATGTATCTGGAAGCGGCTCTTCTGCCCTTCTTGCATACATACACAATGGTTTAAAACCCGTAGATGTATAGTGAACCATCATTCGCAAATCAGACACATAAGTAAGGTTATTTTTATCTGGCAAAGTACCTACATGGTACAACTTGCCCTTCTCACTTACCGAACTCCAAAGGTGATTGCCAATTAAACTTTGAACAATAAATGATTCGTAATCAAATGAAGTATTCATAAATATGTCTAGCTCACTTCTATTACTTATCAAGAATACACCTTGCCCTGCATTAGAATAAGGACTTTTCACTACCAAATGCCCTCCAAATTTCTCATACCAGTAAGGAATTTCTTCTTGCCTGATGTTCATATGAGTTTCTGGAGTATTAATTTGTAAGTGGTGAGTTCCTAATTCTGCATTAAAAAAGTCGTAGGCTTTGGAAGCCAACAACTTGTTTCTACCACCAGCTAAACAGGTAACAATTGGGTTAAATATGAGCGTTTTACAGTCTACAGGTAATCTGTTCCAAGGCTTTTGAGTAAGATATCTAAATACAAACCTTACCGGCAACCACTCTCCATCTACTAGAATATGAAATTTATTATCTTCTAGTTTTACATGGTCGTTAGACTCGCCATTAAAAAATTTTACCAGATACACTTTTTCATTATAATGATTAGAAAGTGCATGGGCATAACCTGAAGACTCCATTGGGTTTTTATCGTAAAAAACAGCGAGTACGCCAGAGCTCATTCGCTTGCCTTTTAAGAAATTTTGTACACCACCAGCAATCAGTTTGCTATAACCTCCATATTCATCAAAATCATCTAACAAAGGAGTAGATTTTTGACCTGATGGACATGAGTTGGTTTCTATCAAAACCATTTGCCTTTTACCAGTGCTGGAAGTAACGTTAATTAAGTCGCCACCAGACCAGAAAAAATACTGCGGTTTATAGGTAAAAAGCTCTTCGAGATAAGAAGGCTTTACAGACGGATGCAAATGACAATATCTGGTAACTATTCGCTTAATGTCCATTTTGAAAAAATGGCTTACCAGAGGATTAATTTGTGTGTTTATAAGTTTGGGATACCAGTGATTTTCATGCTGGAACCCCGAATGATGTATGGTTTCAATCACAGTTAAAAAAATAAGTTTATCTAACTAAGCAGGGCACTGAATGATAGTTCAAGCCCAGATGTATAATTCGGCTACCTGTTTGATTAATCGGGTTTGTACTTTTACCTATTATAATACCATCTTCTTTAGCAAAATATTCTTTAGTTACATCTCCGAACATGTTTCTTACTGAAGCTACTCGCTCTCCTTTTTTTATTTCCTGAGCTATATCAGAATATACATATAAGAGGCCTCCTTCGTCGGTATACATCCAGTAAGAACTTTCGCATAAAATCGTATCTTTAATTCCACATGTAATGGAACCTTCTTGCATTCCTAAGTCGTAAAAAACATTGTGTATACCTTCTATACTATGCTCAATTACATCGTACTGAAACAAATGTGGGTCTTTTAATTCCAATGTAACAGATTTGATACCCAATGAAGCAGCGGCACCTCTTAGCGTAGTATCGTTAGGATGATTGTTTAATATGATTTCTGCGTTTTGCAATCTTGCCATACGGGCAGTTTGCTCATCAGACATATCTGCTCTTACATAAAAAGAGTTAACCCTACCAAAAGAGGCAGTATGCAGGTCGATCAGAAAATCAAAATGCTTTACAATTCTATCTATAACTCTATGGATATATACCTGACTAATATTACCATTTGCAACACCCGGAGCAATTCTATTTAGGTCTGTGCCATCTGGTGCTTCTCTTCTTTCTAAATGAACAGAAGGTACGTTTACAACCATTACTCCTACTAAAGTGCCACAGAGTTGGTCCATATCCAAGTATTTAAAAATACGCTGAATTACAGGAATACCATTGAGTTCGTTTCCGTGCAAAGCCGCAGTTAAGCCTAATACTGGGCCATCCTTTTTACCTTTGGCCACTATAATGGGAATTCTTACGGGTTCCCCTAATCCATTGTTTACAATATGTAACCAACAACGGGTGACAGTTCCCTTCTCGAACTCACCCAGATCAAGCTTTTTTATCTGCTTCAACTTTATAAAAAATTTAGAGGTCTATTAATTTCCCATTTCCAGATTTCACCTTTTACTGGATCGGGTATATTTTCAACGTATTTCATTCCCAGTTTTCTAAGCACATAAATTGATGCATTTTCGTCTGGTGTTGTATACGCTCTCACACTGCTTGCATGATGTTCAAAAGCATGATGCACCAAAGCATCTGCTGCTTCTGTGGCATAACCCATGTTTTTAAAACCAGGAAGAATTTCGTACCCGATTTCTACCACGCCATTTTTATCAGGAATGCCTTTAAAACCTCCTGTGCCAGCCAGTTTTTTACTGTCTTTTAAAACATAAAAAAATGAACCCCAAATAATGTTTCCTCCACTATCTATAAACTCCTGATAGTAATTTGGAATATTTTCCCTCACCTCCTCATCTGCTGTCCACAAAGCGGGGTCTTCAATTTCAAGAATTTCGGCAAGCACATCTAAGTTATTATTAAATATAGCCTTGTAAGCCTCTTCTGAAAATGGAACTAAATTAATTCTGCTAGTATCAATCATTCGTAATCTGCAATTGATGTAACCTGTGTGATCTGACTAATTAAAAATGCTATAAATTATCTATTAAAAGCAAATTTCTTATCTAAAATTTTATTGCCCAGACAAAATAAAAGGCAGAAAATCGACTCAACCGATCACCTGCCATTTGTATTGCAATTATATATTTTCTCTTCCTTTTTCTAATTTTCTATTCGAAAAATATCCGATCTAATACAGTTACAATGTCAGGACCTACTGAGATTAATAGAAGGTAAACACCCTGTTGCTCAAGAGTGTTTATTATTTCTTTTAACCTCATCATTATGCTTTAAAAGAAATCAGACTTTTCTGATCTTTATTTCTGAATGTACTTTTATATTAAAGATCTTCTACAACTTTTTAATATAAACTAATTTTACAAAACCGATTTTTACCATTTTATTTCTTTCGAACTCAACTTTAAAAATTAGCATCTAATACATTCACCTTACAGACTTTAATATGCATAATAAGTCACTAGGTAACAGAATAAATTTTTTGAAAAAAATTAATAAAAAAAGCTCTTTCTGATTAACAGAAGAGCTTTATATAAATCAAGGTATTTTTTCGATAAATTAGTTGGCTGGAGTACTTTCTACTTCTGCGCCTTCTGGCATAGTAAATACATCTGCTAGAGGTGATCCTTTACTAAATACTACGTTTTTGAATGTTTTTTCGCCTCTTATTTCTCCAAATTGCCCATCTTCCCATTTATAAGATGACATTTTTAAGGGTACTTTTAAGCCATTTACTTCTTGCCACTCATCGTATTTTAAAGCATTAAATTTATCTGAAGATTCTTTAGAAAAATAAGTAACTGTATAGCGGATAAAATCTAGCATTTTAGTTTCCTTATTAAAATAGCAGACGTAATTATCATCTGGTGAATCTCCCACGTTTGCCTCATAACTGATCTTGAGCACTTTATAATCCACACTATCCATTGTTATATCTTCCATCTCTTCGTATTTAATACCGGGATCGGTTAACACAAATGGAATTGCAAAAAAATAAAAGTTTAGATTATGGTAAAAGCGAATAGAGTTTCTTCCCATTGCTTCTTTGCTCGGTACTACCCAAGCCTGAGATCCATCAAAGCCAAGTTTATAGGCATCTGAAATAATAAGCGACTTCCTTTCTTTTAGGTCAAAAAGCTGATATTCACTTTTATCACCAGAAACCATTTCGTATTCCAATGTTCCAAAAAATTGCCATGTTTCCAAACCACCATGTGCATCTAAAGCCTCACTTAATACTTCTGGATATACCGCTGCTACTTTAGTTTCAGCTTGAGCAGTATCATTATTTTTTACCTCATTTTGCTGGCCACAGGAAAAGAGCGTAAATAAAATTGCAGTTAAAAAAATTAAGTTTTTCATCTCGTAAAAATCAAAATATCTCATGCAAATTAATCATTAATAGATTTATACTCAATCTTTCCACAAAAATTAAAAAGTTATTCATATTAAATTTTTCAATCATATTTTAAGATAAATTCCAGCAGTAAATGCGGGCGCTGCTAAAACCCTTTTTGCATTAAAAGCAAAGCCTGCACCAAGGCTCACGCCCCAGTTCTCTTTAGCTTCATAAACCACTTCTGGTGAGACACTTACATATTCTATATCATTACTAAAAATCCCATTATTTGGCTGAAAAGAATCAGAACTATTTTTAAAAGATTTTATACCGTACATTCTTAAAATACTCCACCATTTGCCAAAATGTGCCCCCCCTTCTAAACTATACCTAAATTCATCAGAAAAACCCTCTGTTCGGTTGTTGAAACCCAACATACCACTCACATAATATTTACCATCACTACCTAAAGATTTGCCAGCTTCTACACTCAGCATTTGGTTAAATTCTCCATCTCCTGTTTGCAGCAATCCACTGGTACCGCCAGCAGCATTTCCTAAGGGCAAGCCTACAGTTAGCGCCACAGAAACTGCTACCGATTTATTTATAATGTTATATTTCAGGCTCACATCCGTATCTCCTATTGAATTAACCGATTCGCCTTCTTGTATTAGATTTCCTTCACTATCTTCTAATCGGTTTAAGGTTGATCTACTGAAAAATGGGAAATATACTACGGCTGTTAGTCTGTCTGTTAAACCATATTCTCCATATACATAAGTGGAATAATAACCTGTGGTGGTAATATCTACAATATCTCCGGCAGGTGTAAAATAATTATCGGCAATTATTCCATACTGCCCCAATTTAAAGTAACCGCTGTTTTTAGGTTGCGGCCAACCACCTCCTGCATGAGCTTGTAAGCCCATTATGAATAATATAAAGGCAAATGAGATTTTGTAAACTGTATTCATTGTTATTTCTTGATGATGATAAATGAAGAATGAAATGGATGCGAGAATGCTTAGTTATCGAAGGTACCCAAACCGAAAGGCACACCAAATGGCTGGCAATAGATCATAATATAACTGTAAGCATTAAAGAGTTCTGTATCTTCGATCTCATAAGTTTGCGCACCACTGTTGGCTTTAAGCTCGCCAAGATCGACTCCTCCGCTTACACTATTATTATTATTGGTGAGATACACATGTAAACCCGGACCTTGTGTTGCACTAAAATTACCAGAGAATGTTAACTCAAGAGAACTGCCTTTTTGCTCTAAAATAAAATCGCCTTCTACATCGTAGCTATTCAAACCTGCAAAAGTGCCCCTGCGCTCAGTCTCTGAAACCACAGTAGCTGCACCAGTTGTAACAGTTACAGAATCGCTGATGGATGCAGTACTTACTATTACATAGGTTGTACCTGTATCTAATGCTGTGGCAATACCGCTTTGTGCTATGCTAAGAATATTGGGGTT
Organism: Chondrinema litorale; assembly: GCF_026250525.1. Lineage (GTDB taxonomy): Bacteria > Bacteroidota > Bacteroidia > Cytophagales > Flammeovirgaceae > Chondrinema > Chondrinema litorale. Next base: position 7,535 of record NZ_CP111058.1, on the reverse strand, counting down.
AGCTGTACGCCATGTTAGGTTTACATCTTCCATTTTGCCAGAAGTACCAAAATAGATGGCTCTAAACTGGAAGCTTTCTCCTACTTTAAGTGAGCTAGCAGCACTGGTTATTTGCAAATTTTCTGGGAAAACTTCGTCTTCTACTATGTCTGTTCCTATACACGAATAAAGTAACAGTGCGAAAAACAGAAATATGAGTAGTTTTTTATACATGTTGTCTGATAATTAGTCGAAAAATCAATTTCAATAGTATCAGACAAAATTAGAGCGGTGAAAGGAAGAAAAATGTCAGCAGGATTACATTTGAAAAAGCTCTTCAACTAAAATGAAGAGCTTTCAAACTGGCTTATTGTTTATTTACATTTCCTTTAAAGAGCACCGGCTTAATTGAAACTTGCAGCCAGAACCAGTTAGAGATTTCATCTTCGCTCCCACCTTTTAAATAAGCGAGGGTTTCTGTTCCAAACATTTGAGAGTAACCTCCTTGCACAGTGACCATATCATAAGGTTTATAGGAGAAATGATAATCAACTTCCACTCCTAGATGAGAAGTAAAATCGGTGTTTGTTGCACTTGGGTCTGGCACATTCGTTTGCGAATAGAAATTGTGGATATCAAGATTACTGGTGAATTTTGGCGAATGCTTATAGGTAAACTTGAGCATTAAATCTTGTAAACCTGCATCTGGCGTATAGCCTAGATAGAAATAATCCATAATGCCAAAATGCCTGTGCCTAAAACCATATAAAATGTCAAAAGTGTTACTCTTGGTATTGGTTGTTTCGTCTAGCAAGCCATTTTTTGTTCCAGAAAGCATATCTGCTCCTAAGAGAATTTTCAACTTTTCTGATACTTTCATCTCTCCTTTTAGCGACCAAAACCAAGCACTTACATCTCTGTCTTGCAGGTCTTCACCAGTTTGGTAATATCCAATACCCGTTAAGGTTAAATTGCTGCCAAAGTATTTGATATCTCCCCCAAGAGTTTGTGTATAATTTACTGCCGTATCTGGACTTACTTTTTGCAAACCTCTGTTTACTGCCATTAAAGAAAGTGAAAGTTTTTCGTAGTCTTTATGTAACCATAGAAACTGCATATTTTTATAATAATCGTTGGTGTAAGGCTCATCAAATAATGCAGCTCTGTTCTGATTAAAAGCAATACCTAAATGGGCTTGAAAAGTAGAATCTTCCCATTTAAAAATTCCTAAGTCGTGGCTACGCCCAGCTTCGCGCCAGTTAAGTGTTCCAAACAAATAGCCATCGTCGTACAAAAGCTCTTGTCTACCAGCTTTTAAACTCAATTTGCTAAATAATTTAATTTGTGCCCATGCTTCAAACACTCCTACCGAAGGCTCGTCTGATAATTGGTTTTGATCGCCCCACACTCTCACATCTTGAAAAGAAAAATGGGTTTCAAATTTGTCTTCGAAAGTATAGTGAAAATTGAATCTTGAACGCTGGGCTATAAATATGGATGGTGTATCATCTGGTGCAGGTAATCGAAAAACCCCGTTTCTTATCTGGACTCTAGGCCTGTATTCCCCAGAAATTTCGATCTGTGCTGCAGTAGTAAAATAAGTGAATACAAAAAATGCAATTAGTATAAAAAATCTCATCGCAAAAAAATGTAGTTAAGTTTCTAATCAGATTCTACGCTAGTAGAAAATCTATATTTTACCAACTACATTTTATTTAAGCGATATTTCAAATCTCACAAAGCTTTTATTATGACATCTTTAAGGAACTGATTATCAAAGGATGTTTCCTCTCCAATTTTAGCCTTGCCATCAGAAATAAATCTAGCAGAAAGTGGCTTATTATATTTGTTAGAAAGCCCTACTAAAAGTTGTAATATATTCAATACTTTTTCGGGAGACTCATCTGTACCAATGGGATAAGTATCTATTCCTAAGCCTGAGTGTAGAGATAAAAACAAGTTTCTTTCTAAAGAAAATTTGCCTTGTTTGTATTCATCTGCTAAAAGAAAATCTTCTAAACAGGGCAGCATTAAACCACATAATCCAACTGGTTTAGGATTATTATTTTTAATAAATGAGGTAATTTTTATAAAAGCATCTGAAAGTACGGCTGTATCAAAACTCCCATAAACCTCCTTTATAAACTGTACAAGGCTACTGTTTCCTTCAAAAAGTGGAGCGATTGAACTATCTATTCCTAAAAAATCAGATTCATCTTTTAAAACATCGCAAAGCTCTTCCCAAATGTTTTGCATGTTTGCAAACCACTCTTCGAGGCTACTGCAACCTTCTGCTAAATCTGTAGGTTGCAAACCCAAAGCAAAACCATTTTTCTCAAATGATGCAGATGGAAAATAAGGGCTCGAAGTTGTATTGTTCACCACAAAAGCAAACTGAAACATTTTTTCAGGAGCTTCCTCAATCAATCTAAACAACATCTCAACGTGAGCCATGTTTACACCAGTACTAATATCGACATGGCAAGAAGTGCGCGATGCCTTATAAAAGTCATAGTTATTATTTATGACATATTTAAGGTCGCAATTTCCTACACTTAATAATATATCTTTCTCGGGATAGAATAATTCCAGTTTTGCAAAGTCTTTTCCATTCGTACAGATTCGCTTTGTTTGAATCAAAAAACCCTCAGCTTCTAATTTTTTTTGTAACTCAGTTAGTTTATCATTAGCGTCAGATGCTAGTTTCTCTGTAAACAAGCACAAAGACCGGATTATCTTTTTTGGCATTTTTATTCAGGTAATATTTCAATAGTTTATACATCGCCAAAATACTGAAAAGATATTAATTAAAACATGGGCTAGATTACAATGCTAAAATTCAGATTGTGTTAAAAAAGGGAAGCATTATAGATTTTAGCATTTACTATTAGTGCTAATTATATACTTTTAGCTTAATTTCCTGTTGTCAATTAACAAAAGAAATTGTTCCATTTAATCTATATGCCCTAACCTTTTCCTAATAAAGGTATTTTTTGATTAATAAAAGGGTATGAAGTACATCGCATTTAATTAAATGAATAGTCACGAAGACATTATTCAGGCTGTAGTGTTGGGCGATAAAAAAGCTTTTCAGGAATTGTATTTGGCATTCCATGTAAAAGTTTACAATACTGCGCTTGGATATGTACAAAATGAGGGCGATGCAGAAGAAATCACTCAAGATGTTTTTGTGAAAATTCATCAGTATGCAGCTAACTTTAAAGGACAATCTCAAGTAAGCACATGGATATACAGAATTACTGTTAATACTTCGCTCAATTTTCTTAAAAAGAAAAACCGATTTGCTATTTTCAGGTTTGGAAAACCAGATACCAATAAACCGGATTTTGAGCACCCAGGTGTATTGCTAGAAAATAAAGAAAAATCTAAAATTCTATTCAAAACCATCCAATCATTGCCAGATAATCAAAAAACTGCATTTATTTTATGTTATGTTGAAGACTTACCTCAACAGGAAGTAGCAGATATTATGGAAATATCGCTAAAGGCAGTTGAATCTCTTTTGCAAAGGGCGAAAAAGAACCTGAGAAAAAAATTAGATTTTTTTGCACCCAACCGAAGGAAAAATAAATAACAGCTGTCTAACAATAATAAACTATACAAGAATGGACAAAGATCAAGAATTTAACGACGTTCAAAATAACTGGAAAGAAGATATACTGAACAGCTTAGAAGGCATGGAAAAGGCAAAGCCTAACCGGAACCTACTACCAGATATCGAAAGAAGAATAAATTTATCCGAAACCAAACAGGTTTCTTTTGCCCCCTTAAATGTGGCAGCAGCCATTGCAATTATTTTGGTTGTAATTAATGTGCTTGTTTTAAGCCGCTTTATGATGGCAGGAAATAATGAAAATACATCTTCGCCAAAGCCTGCTACTGAAACATTCACACTGGTAAATGATTTTAGTATCTATGAATGATAAACACATCCAATTTTACAAGTGGGCATTAATAGCTATGATTTTGCTCAACATTGGTCTACTAACTTTCTTGGTTATAAATAAACCCCAGCCTCATAGGTTAGGTAACACTTTGCATCCGAATGAGAGAAGAGCTTTTAGAGAGGTTGCTGCTAATATTTTACAACTCGACGAACAGCAAAAATCACAATTTATAGAGCTCACAAAAAAGCACAACCGACAGATGCGAGCAATAGAGATGAAGCAAAAAGAAATACTAAAAGTATATTTTGGCAAATTGCTCGAAAAAAATGATACCACCAACGCTAACAAACTAATTGGAGAAGTAAATAAACTGGAAAAAGAAAAAATTGAGGTGACTTACGAACATTTTGAAGAAGTTAAGTCAATTTTAAAAGACAATCAATATATTGGTTATGAGGAGTTTGTAGATAAAGCACTCGAAAAACTTTTACTAGAAACAAAAAAAAAAACGCCACACCCGAAGGGTTTTTAATTTAAGCTGGTCTAAAGGGAGTTCAATCAAAACAACCATATATGAAATATCTAAAACTCCCTCTACTTTTCTTAATCGGCTTATGTTTATCTCTCATTTCTTGTGACGACAGTGGTGACGAAAATGACATTCAATCAGAAGAAGAAACTTGTATTAACTCTGTCACTTATGAAATTGATAATGGGACAGCTTGTAACAATACCCCTAGTGCTAGCAGCATTTACGAATTAAAAACTGTTGGCAACACAGTTGAAGTTACATTTAATTATATACCACCTCACAAAGTACTGGGGAATGTAACCGCCAATCAGAAAATATTTACTTTTACTGCCACTCCTACATTGGCTAATGAAACTACACCTGTAGCCAATACCAGTTACAATGGAAAAACTGGTTACTTAGGTTGGGTATTTGGCATTGCTAAAACTGGTGTTCCTTTCGATCCGGTAGCAGCCGAAGGTTGGCTAGACCTCTCTACAGGTGATCAAAATTATGAGTGGAACCTAGAAGTATTAAGCTCAAATGCAGGTTTAACTTACGATTGCAATAATGCCCATGACCTCTCTAGGTATCACTATCATGGAACTCCAATCGAATACATTAAAACTATAGAAGATGGAGCAAGCCATTCAGCTTTACTTGGTTATGCAGCAGATGGTTTTCCTATTTATTATAAGTATGGATATGCTGACCCAGACAATGCCAATAGTAGTATTGTAGCCCTCACCTCTAGCTATTCTGTAAAAGCAGGTTGCCGCCCAGGAGATGGTGTAATTGCGCCAGATGGAGCTTACGACGGTTCTTATGTGGCAGATTATGAATTTATAGACGGACAAGGAGATTTAGATGAATGTAATGGCCGTTGGGCAAAAACTCCCGAATTTCCAGATGGCACTTATGTATATTACATTACCGATGAATTTCCATCTATACCAAGATGCTTTGCAGGCACACCTTCTGAAGACTTTAAAGTACAGCCATAAATCTAACTATGAACAAATTAACAATAATACTACTGCTGTGTGTCTTTTGCACAGCAGCAAAGGCTCATGTTGTGGTAGACACAAAATACAATCTCAAATACGAAAATCAGCATTGGGAGCTGGATGTAGTTATGAAAACTGCTGCCATTTACGAAAAGGTAATAGCGCTACACCCAGAACTCGCAGACGAAAGTCTCACTAGCTCAAATTTCAAAGAAAGCGTAATGAAATATCTTTCAGATGGAATTTTGTTAACTGATGGACATGATAATTTTTTGCTCAATGGTGAACAAATTATTTTAGGAGGGCATTACACCAGAGCTACTTTAAATGTAGCTGATATGCCTAAAGATATTTCTAAATTAGATATAAAAATTGACTGCTTTACAGAAACCAAAGCGCATATTGTAAATCAACTTTTTATCTACAAAGGCCAAAAAATTCAGACACATTATTTCAATGAAGAAGAGTCGAACGTCTTATTCGATTTTGAAAAAATGGAATATATTGAAGTAGAAAGTGAAGCTACATTTTTTAGCAATAGACTTCAGCTAAACTTTTATATTTTGCTGATTTTAATTGCAGCAAGCTTAATCAAACTATGGGCAGATCGAAAATCTAAATTATCTACTAAAAGATCAATCTCAACATAATATTCACTATTTTAAAAGGGAAATATTGATTTTTTTAACTGATGAAAAACTTGTTTTTATTTCCCTTTTTTCTTTTGCTTTCCTCTGCTATTACTGCTCAACAAAAACCAACAGATACAGACATTATCTACCTAGAAACTGAATCTTACAATAGTCTGAGCGAACTTACAGAGAATCTAAAAGGCGATTATGTATTTGTAGATATCTGGGCTACTTGGTGTGCTCCATGCATCGAGCAATTTGAACAGTACGATGCAGTGAAAGAATTTGCTAAAAACAATGATGTAAAGCTTTTATACATTTCTATTGATAGGCAAAAGCACCAGAACAAATGGCAAAAACGCATCGAAAAATATGCCCTTACTGGCTACCACATTATTGCGAATAGAACCTTGCAAAAAGACTTATGGTTACACATACATAATCTAGAAACCAGAGTCGAAATTCCTCACTATCTCATTCTAGACAAAGAAGGAAAAATTGTAGTAAAAGAAGCTACAAAACCTGCCGAATCAGCAGCATTAATTCAAAAATTTGAAGAGTTGTTTTCTACAGAGAAATAAAAGATTATGCTTAAGTTTGGGTGAGATAATTTTTTTATGAGCCCAGTAGTAGCAAGAGTTAAAGAAAGTTTCAATATTACAGGCAGAGGAATTGTTCTCGAACTAATGCATCATGAAAATGGATTGGAATCTGGAACTATACTTTTATCTACAAGTCGGAAACTTAAATGGGAAGTTAGAGCCAGAGTAATTCAAGAAATTATCGGATTTAATCCAAAAATCTTTGAGAATGAAAAGATAGAATTCTCACTTTTTAAATATTCTTCATTTGAAGCCAGAGATATTGCGCTACAAAACACTATTCAGAATGAAAAAGATCATATTTTTCAATATATGATTAGGCCCATTGGCCATGAAAATAAGCCTTTAAATAATGAAGAGTTGGAGATAGTAGAGCTCAAATAATTTCTATCTATAAAAAACTCCTGAACAACATTATGTCATTCAGGAGTAGTATATTTTGTTTAATTCTCTTTTATCACTTTAATTACTCTTGTCTGTGAAAACTGAGGTTCTACTTTTAGTATGTATAAACCTGGTTTTAAAGTCGCTTTATCTAGTGATACTTCTACACTTGAAGCATTATTTTCTAATGTAGGTGTAATTACATTTACCAGTTTACCTGTTTGATCATACAGTTTTAATGAAACATTTTCATCTTCACCTAATCCTGATAAATCTAAATTAAATGAATTTTTAAAAGGATTAGGATAAACTAGATATGATTGTTGAGAATTTGTTTCTTGATTTAGAGCCTCAACAGTAAGATCTGATGCTATACGAGAAGAACTTGCATTTATCACTTTAAGATAGTCGATTATTTCCCAACTTGCATCTGCTTCTACTGTTACTGTATTAGTACCTGATGTTAAGTTTACAGTAGCTACCATCTCTCCCATATATGAACCACCATAGGC